>JADYXQ010000229.1 GCA_021772135.1 Candidatus Obscuribacter sp. | reverse complement strand
GTTCAGGAAGACCCTGAACCCGGCAATGCAAAATTGGTGCTCGTACTCAGTGCCGCTGCCTTTGTCATGTTGATTCTGGGTGCGGCAGGTTTTGGCTGGTTTATTTCTCAACCGCCAAGGGTTGAAACTCGCTGGAATACTGGTGCTGACCAGATTGGTGTGCCGCCTGGTTCTGACACTGATGGTGCCGTCGGTTTTGCCGAAGAAATAATCGGCGAACCGAGGGGCTCGGAGAGGGTTACTACGCCTTATTCAGCAATAGAAATCGTGGCTGGTAGAAAGTGGAGAAGCTTTCATTTTCCCAGCGACATTACAATTGGTTATCTCAGTCACAGCTCCGATAATCATAGTTACCGCTACGCTGCCACTGGTACCTTTCGCGTACCCGAAGAAATTAAAAATGAGTTCGAACCGAGTCCGGTGGTGGCAAAATATCCGCAGTATTTAACTCGTTTCCGAGAGGGGGACGTGGAGAGTGTTTCTATCGCCGGCAGCGACAAATTTGATCAAATTTTAGCAGCGGTATCCGCTATTCCCGGTGTCAAATCTCTTGGCTTTGCCGGTTCTGCACAACTGAGTGTTAATTGTATTGCTTCTTTGAATAAATTTCGCCAGTTGAAGAGTTTTACTGCGACCGAAGGCGGCACTCTCAATGGTGTCATTCTGGCAGAAGCAAATTGCTGGAATCAGCTTGAGAATTTCGACTGGTCAGCGGCGACATCGGTTGCACCAATGCTGGAGAAACTTCACTCTTGCCCCAGTCTAAGGTCGCTTTTCATTGCTAATTCGCCCTTGAATCCTGGCGATTATCTATTGATTGCAAAGTTGTCTCCATTGAGAAGTTTAAGTGTTAGAAGAGCGCAGATGAGTTTGGCGGATCTTACAGAACTCAGCCGGCTCAACAACCTAAAGGAGTTGAGCGTATTCCGGTGCGGCTTGAAAGAAGATAGCAGCCCTGTTATAGCGAAATTCGAAGGGCTTTCACGGTTACGTCTTTCAACTACGGGCAATGATTCGCGCTTTATTTCGAGCATGCACAGGCTAAGGCCGGGTCTTCAAATTATTGTTCAAAATGACCAGTCAGCAATGCGTATTGATTGAAATATGCGCAATTTTTTTGCATCAAATTTTCTTGCCCAGTCGATAGCCGAGACCATATATAGACTGGAGACAGCCTTCTTCGTCGCCGATTTTTTGACGGATTCTTGCAATTGCGCTGCGCACTGCGACTTCTGTTGCTGCCGAATCGGATGGCCAAACTCTATTGAGCAATTCTTGCGCGGAAAATAGCTGGTTTTGGTTGCGCATAAGAAATTGAAGCAAGAGGTATTCTTTCGGCAACAGCTTTATTTCCTCACTGCCGCGGCTAACCATGCCGCTGCGCGTGTTGAGTATTAGGTCGTCCAGCTCCAAAATATCCGAGGTCAGTTGAAAATTGCGCCTTAGTAGCACCCTGACTCGCGCACACAGTTCTTGAGTATGATAGGGCTTGCTCAGATAATCATCTGCTCCCAGGTCAAGACCGATTGATTTGTCCTTGGCACTGCCGCGGCCGGAAATGATGAGCACCGGATTGGTGCCGCCTTTACTGCGAAATTGCTGAAGTACTGAGAGCCCGTCGGCTTCCGGCATTTCGATGTCGAGGATGAGCATGTCATAGATGTAAGCGCTAAGCATCGACAGTGCCTCTGCGCCATCATGCACGAGATCAACCGAATGCCTTTCGCCTTCAAGCAGATCTTTCAATAATTGTGCAGCTAAGCGATCATCTTCAGCTAATAGAATTCTTGCCATATTTCTTACTTCAATGCTTTAAAAGCGGTAGTCGAAACCAAAACTGACAGCCCTGACCTTCCTTGCTGTCCACGCCGATTTTGCCACCATGGCCTTGCACAATTTCCTTACAAATCGCAAGTCCCAGACCGCTATTTTTCAGCAAAGACGTATTTAAATGAGAACCAGCGTTATCGATGTTTGTCGAAGCATAGCGCTCAAACATTCTTTCTTGAATTTCCCTGGCTATTCCAGGACCCTGATCGATGATGGCAATGTGCGCGTAATCTTGGCCGCCTTCTGCCACCAGATGCGAGGCGATTGTGATTGAGCCGCCTTTACTTGAACCGTATTTGATGGCATTCGACAAAAGGTTTTGCAAAACTTGCACAATGCGCCTGTCGTCTACAGGTAGCTCGATTGCTGGAAGCTTCTCCACCTTTATGTCGATAGCGCGTGCCTGAGCCAACTCGCTCACTATATCAAGAGCCGAAATTACCAGTTTAGTCAACTCACAAGGCTGAATTTTCAATTCGAGTTTACCTGATTCCATTTGTTCAATGTCAAGAAAATCATTGACCAGACTAACGCACGAGCCTAAACTCCGGCCTACCGCCATGGCTCTTTCTTTGCCCCTCTCGGTCATTTCGCCGTAGGCGCCGGAGGCCAGGATATCGAGGAACGTCAGTTGGCTTAAAAGTGGAGTGCG
The DNA here is from genome assembly GCA_021772135.1 of Candidatus Obscuribacter sp. Lineage (GTDB taxonomy): Bacteria > Cyanobacteriota > Vampirovibrionia > Obscuribacterales > Obscuribacteraceae. The sequence goes on along the minus strand of JADYXQ010000229.1, from coordinate 13,823 downwards.
CAGGTCGTGACTGAGCATATTGACGAACTGCTGCTTGGCTCGCTCTATGCGCCTGGCAGCGGATACATCACGAGCGACACAATAAATCATCTTACCATCCTGGGAGCGGCTGGCATTGAATTGAAACTCCAGGCCGTGACCGGCCGGCAGTTTTAGTGTGGCAAAGAAGCGGATATTTTGCCCGGCTCCAAGATTTTGCAGAAGCTCGCTTACCTGAACCTCGTCTTTCTTTTCCACCAGTGCCATCAATCTTTTGCCGGGCAGATCTTCTGACCGCATTCCCCATAAGCTCTGGCTTGCACCTCCTGCGGCGCTGATGGTGAGATTGTTGCTGAGAGAAAAAATTACGTCGCCAGCATTGGACAGTACAGCAGATTCTCGTTCTTGAGAGACCGCCAGTGCTGCCGCCATCTGGTGCAAACTTTGATCGAGCTTCGCTATCTCATCGCCGCCAGTCAGAGGCGGCTGCATTGGTTTTTGTGCGGCAAAAGCCCTAGTATCGGCATAGATCTTGCCAATGCGAGAAGCGATGTTTCTGAAGAAAAAGAAAGAGGCAATCAAGCCAGCCAGGAAATTGAGACCGATTCCGGTGAATATGAGGCGGCGCTGGCTATCTCTGAAGTCTGTAGATGATTGCGGAAAATGAGCTAATCGGTCTTGTTCGATTTGGACAATCTTTTCATTGATCAGAGCGAAATTGTTTTTTTTCAGGAACATTACGTCTCGCAAGCCTCGAGCAAGCACTGCAGCAGACCTTGTATCTCCCTGAGCCAGGATTGTCAGAATTTCCCGAAAGCGATTTTTATATTCTCTCAGCGAAAGCCTTAGCGCGGCGAGATTTTCGGACTGCTGCCGCTGCTGCCGTAACGCCTGGTCCAGGGCGCTGAAGCGCAAATCGAGTTCGTCGAATTTAGCAAGGGCTTTTATTCTTGCCTCATCTTTTCTAAATGTGCAAAACAAAATTGTGGACTGCGCCATGTCGAAATTGGTTTTCTCAAAGGCGGTGATGCGGACAAGAATTTCTTTTGATTTGCGTTCTTCTTCCTCGGCTTTAAGCGCCGCCTGTTCCAGAGAGAGGAGTCCGGCACTCAAAAACACCTGCATGATCAGCGGACAGACAATCAGCAGACATCCTTTAAGGCTTATTCCCATGTGCGGCATCGAGAAAGGGCACCTCTGATGAGATAGTCGGTGACTGATTCTACCAGTTCTCTCGAGAGGCCTGCAGGTGGCGTAGCGTCGGCCGGCGATTTTCAACATAGAGGCTGTATCGCTTGCCAGAGCCTTGATCTGGGCGGGCACTTGGCATTAGACCTGAGCCGGGCGTCGACAGTGTTGAAGAAACTAGACTATACTCGTGGAAACACTTCACTGTTTGAACGTAACGGCGGTTTCATGAAAATAACTAGAATCCTTGGCTATCTAATTTTGGCTGGTTTTAGCTTCGCCCTTGTTTTGCCTTCCACAGCTAAACCTAAACCTGAGCCAAAAGTTGATGGGGCTGAAGTATTTAAGCAATATTGTTCCAGTTGTCATCTTGGAGGCGGAAATCGCGTCAAAGAAAAGCGTCAATTAGCTGGATCAAAACAGCTGTCTAACCTTCCAATTTTTAAAAGTTATTTGAGCTCTCCACCGGGGCATATGCCTTACTACCGAGCGATCGTCAAAGACGAAAAGACGTTGCAAGCATTGTACGATTATTGTAAGAAATTGCCTAAGCTACCAATTAAGTCAGCCAACCTCGATCAAGACTTCAACGAAAGTCTTTAAGGCTTTGCTGAGTTTTTTGCTCCAGCCTGGCGAAACACATCCGACCAATCGATGCGACCGGTGAATTGCATCATGATGAAGAGTGTGAGGATGCACAAAATTGTGATTACAAGCCCGGTGTATTGCTCAAAGAAGAACGTGTACGAGAAAAAGATCAAATAGATCAATTGCGAGATCGCCACTTCGCCAAAAGCAAATTTGTTTGATACCACCAGCCGCATATATGAGACTACAAGCAGCACAGAGACAATTGAGCTGATGGCAAAAGCCAGGTCTACCGAAATATGATCCACCAGGTAGGCAAGCAAAAGATGGAATGAAAAGAAGGCTGCGCCAATGAAGAAGTAGTTCATCGGATGTACGCGGATGCCTTTGATGGTGGTGAAGACGAATAGCATGAAGAAGAAAAGGAAAAGCGAGACCGGCGCAAAGAACGTCACTTTGCTTACCCACGGGCCAGGATTGAGTTTTTCTGGCATTTTGATACCGATGTCGTAACCAGTTAAAAGATTCTTGTAGCGCCAGTTTAGTTGCCACCCTCGGTCTAGCTTTTTCTTGTCGGTTGGCGACATGCTGCCTTCGGGAAAATCGAAGCCATCGAAATCAGTGACGATATTGAGGTTGAAATCTTTGACCTGATTGACACTAGTGCCGAAGCCATAGCGCCAGGTATTGAGGCCCTGTGAGTCGTACGAGATTTGAACGTTTTCTGTTTTTCCCGGAAGTAGCGGGAAAACTTCTGCCAGATCGTTACCAGCCGGCAAGATATTTTTTACGGTATTGCCACCGAGTACCATACGGAAATTGTCGTAAATGGCTTGCTGTGCCGGTAGAGGGATAGCAACGTGGACAGTGCGCGGTTCGGCGGTGGGATTGGTGATTTGATAAGCACCGCCGAAATTTACTTTATAAGTGGAGTACCATAGCAGACCTTTTTTGCGATATTCGAGGTTGATTTTGGCATTGACGTCGCTTTTTTCAATGGGCACTGCGTGCCTTTCGGTTTCGGTGACTAGTTCAGTCACTGTCTTGCCGTCTTTGACCGATGTCTGCTTTACTTGCTTTTGCGTTTCGTAATAAAAAATAGGGGCAACCTGGTTTTGTGCGGTTCCCCAGAGCTGGCCGATGCGTTCGCCATTGGCTCCGTCTGATGAATAGGTGCGGCTTAGAACGGTGTTGCCGAGAATAGCCCAGGCTACTGCGGTGCATACATAGATGAAGAAGATTGCTAAAAGCTGTTTGATCATATTGGCTCACTCTGAGGTGCAGGAAATCACGCGAGATGCCTTGTTTTGATCATAGGCAGCGCTGGTTGGCTGGGCGTAAGATTACAGATCTGCTCAAGCAAACTGCTTGCAAATGTTTGCTCGGATCAGTCTTACTTCGATTCCATGGCTTTAGAATGATCAAGAGCTGCTTGCAGCCGCTGATGAATGTCAGAGGTCAGTGTATCAATCGCTTCTCTTTTGGAATCTTTATAATCGGCCAGATATTTTTTCACTTCAATAGGCTCATCAAAATAGACTGATACTTTTTGATGACCTTTGTTTGAGATGTGGCCCATGGCCTCAATCTCCAGAAAATCGAGGACGCGGCAGACTCGCATCGGTGACGTTGCCGAAGTCTGCAAAATACGCTCAAAAATCAAAAGCCTTTCTACGTGTTCTAACTCTTCACTGCCTTCTTCCAGGCCCTTGCTATCAGGAGTCTGTTCCGCTCGAAGAATAATTATCTCGTTGCGCAAAGCGTAGAGCATTTCTTCGGCTGATTTGTTTGACAGGTCTGTAGCGGTAATTTTCGCCACGCGCTGGCAAACGTGCACAGCCAGTGCATTTACTTGTTGGTCCTGACTGATATTTTCAGGAAGTGTAAACTCAAATCGACCGGCCAATTCGTTCATTAGTTTTTCTGTTGCTAATGCCAAACGATTAGAAATACTGCCGCTATTTTTACTTTCTATATTCAGATGCTGTTCGATTTTTTTCAAAATTGGTACAACGCTGAACTCAAACGAAGACAAAAGTGAATAATGCAAACCGGTAGGCAAAATCCAGACAGAGTCAGGGCTTTGTTCGTTGCTGATTTCATCTTGCACGTCTAAAATTATGTGCATCAGACCGTTGTTTATGGTGTGAATTTTGTTGTCGTCACCTGTAATTTCCGCTTCAGGAAAAACGATCAGTTTACTGTCTGTTCTTTTTAGAATCTCTTTGGTGGTTCTAATTGATTCGATGTCGGCAACGCCACGATTAACCGAATAGACTCCAAATTTCTGCATCAACCAGCCGAGAAAGCCGTGGTTCCAATCAAAAACTTCTCTGGCCGCCAGACAGAAAACGGTTTCGTTAATATGCTTGGCCAGCGCCACGACTACCACCGGATCATGCCTGTCAGCGTGGTTAAGCAAAATAATTGTGCGTCTATTTTTGAGTTTGGTCAGCGGTTGGTTCGACGACTGCTTAAACTGAAATGACAGGTCAGCGACATAGCGGCAATAAAAAGGCAAAATCAGTTTGCCCAGGGCAATTAAAAATGGAATACGCTCAGGTGGCCTGAACTCCGCCCGCCTTCGTATCTTTTTTTTAGTTTTACCAGGAATAGTGTTGCTCACTCTATGATCTAAACTCATTTTTAGACGGCAGCGACATATTTTCGTTCCAATCGCTACTGAAGATTCGCGTAATTGGTATGAGGTGGTAGGCTGGCATTCGCCTGAGACAAATTATACGCACGGAACGGAGGCCTGAGGTAATTAGGCAGGGTTTTAATTTCTGCAAAATGAAACGATAACGTTTCATTTTTGAATCGGGAACTTTCAAAGCCTGAGCTACGCCATAGGGCGAATGCAAGACTTTCTACCGCCATTCGACAACTCTTTCGCCGTGGGCCTGGCGAAGTTGCTTGTGCCTTTGGCGCAAAGCATGCACAAATTAGAGATTAGAGTTTCGCCCAGATGCAAACAACTGGTAGAGACCTACGCTCCAAAACATACGGTGATTGCAGCTAACCATTCAGATCGCTTTGATCCGCTTTGCGCTTACGCCCTGGCTAAAGACTGCACCGAAGAATTTTACTTTTTGGCTTCTCGTGAGCAGTTTGACCAAAATTTCGGGTTTTCAGGCTGGCTGATGCAACAAGTCGGCACATATTCTGTCATTCGCGGACGAAAAGTTGACGTGCCTTCCGCTGAGAAAACAATCGACATTCTAGTCGAGGGTAAGCGCAATCTGGTTCAGTTTCCTGAAGGTGATGTCACCGGCCGCAACGACGTGATCTTGCCCTTGAAGAAAGACGGCATGCGCAATATGTTTGAGGCCCAAAGAAGATTGTTAACAACTGGTGAATCACTTTACGTCTTGCCTGTAGCCATGTATTACCAGGTCGAATCCGATGCCATACCAGCAATGAATCGCAGCATCGTACAACTGGAGCGTTGGCTAAATCTTCCGGTATTTACAGGCAGTGAATCTCAACGCGAACAACGAATCAAGAGACTGGTTTTTGGCTTTATCGAACATCAGACGAAATTCTACGGTGTACAAGTTGAAAAAGACCAGTCACTCTCAGACCAACTAAGATCAATCAGCAGAGCTATTTCTACCAACACTGCCAGCGCAAACAATGTCGAATATGATGCCGATGAAAACGAAGCCCTTTTACTTTACGGTGTACGGGCCGAGTTAAAAGACCCGCGCAACAGTGACTTGGATAGGGCCGAACAGCTGCTTATTCTGGCCAGCACTCTTGAAAATCAAACGGTTACAGACGAAATCGCCTGGCGGGTTTTAGATCGCCTTGAAAAAGAATTGACCGGCAAAGTGACTAACAAAGGAAACCGCATAGCGTTCATTGATGCCGCTCCACCGGTTGATTTAAAACCGCTCTATCCCCAATTTATTCAAGATCAAGTAGGCGCCATGGCTGAACTCGATGCTCAGGTTCGTGCTTCTTTGACTGAGTTAATGCAGCAAATGCAGACGCTAGACGTTACGCCTGGTCTCGTTCACGCTGGCTCGGAGAGGGTATAGGCCAGTACTAAAGAATCGCTTTTTGAGCAATAGGTCTTGAATTTGCCGGCCTTATCGCCGCCGGTCATTACTATCAAATCTTGCTCTGGAGCGGCGGCAAGCTCAAACTTGCTTGCTTCGATGGAGCCTTTATTGGCTTTATACATAGCTTCTTTGGCTGCCCAGATTCGAGTGAGCTCGAAGTCTCTAATCTCAGCTTTGCAGTTTTCAAGATATTTTAGTTCGTTCACCTGCATGAAGCTGGCGGCAAAATCAGAATCTTTGGTTTCAATTGCTTCTGCGTCAATGCCCGGTTGGCCGGCATTTGAGAGAGTGGCGATGGCAAAGCCTTTGCCGTCTGTATGTGAAATTGAAATTTGAATGGGCGGCAGAGTGCTGTCTTTAATCACCGCAAATGGTGCGCGATCTGGGCCGTTTTTAATTTCAATATCGTGTGGTCCTAAGGCCCGGCCAAATGTCGCCGGTGAATAGCGAACCAGCATGCGCACTGCTTCTTTAGCGGCGATGCGACCAAGCAGCCAGTCCATTTTGCGCTTTTTAGTTTTGTGGTCGGCGCGCCACTGAGTTAGCTCACTTTTTGTCAGCAGATAATCGAGGCACCATTCTAAAATCACGTCGTCTTCATTTAAGACCGACTGCGATACTTGCATAATAACGCAAGTGTTGCTCAGGCTTTTGGCAACCGGCAGCGATTCGCCCAGCCATGTGGCTGTCGGATTGGCGACAAACTGTTGCCAATCTGTGCTTAGAGTAACGCGCCGACTGTTGATGCTGTTAACGCGAATTGCCACTTTGCCATTGCTGATTACTTCAACCTCGGCTTCTGTAGCCCGTTCTGTCAGGGCCGGCAAAGTGGCCGAGACTTGCACTTGCGGCGCGATTGTCTGCGGGTCGGCATAAAAATCAATCGACTCGATGAAGAAAGGCAATAGGGCTGTGGCAGAAAGCTGGTTTTCGTACAGATAGAACAAGACGAATTGACTGGCGTTATCCAGTAGCAGTGGATGAATTAGAAAATTAGCCTGGGGTAAATCTGGCATCCAGGCGGCGGCGGCAGTGGCTTCTGCCCGGCCGGCAATTGCTTTATTGCCAACCTGGTCTAAAGAGATTACCGCCTGCATGCTTGGCCCGTGGAACATTGCCTGCGGCGAGTATAGTTGTGTGCGATTGGTCAAGTTAGTGGCGGCATTGCCTGCAACTTTGAGCTTGGCCGGTGGTGCGGCTTCGTAATTGGCTGCGAAGACAAAATCAGCCATCATCAAAGTGACGCCAGGATTTTCTGCTTCTGTCATCTCTACATGTACTCTGTCGCCTGAGCCACTAGCAATCATTCGAATCGATAGTTCGTTTTCGTCTACCACTAGACGGCGGAAGGCTTTTACCTGCTCTAATTTGACGATATGACCGCTGGCGCTTTCAGAAAAACGGGCCAGGGCGGCTTCGGCCATAATTTCGAGTGATACCATAAGCGGTACTAGGCTAACTTTGGTATTTTGCGAAACACTTACTGTTCCGCCGATGGCATGATCAAGTAAATAGAGGTCAGTAGCCAGGTTTAAGGTGAGAAAGACTTCGGTATTCTCTTCGTTGTCAAAAATTCTGCAGCGGTCAAGAAACGGCAGCGACGGTGTCGGCTGCGACGGCAGACGCACATCTGAAAATGTTTGTCCGGCTAGTTTGGCCGAGTAAGGCTGCGCCGGCAATGAGCGTGCAGCCATCGACTGAGTCGGCAATGACCCGGCCAGCATCGCTTCGAAGGGCAAGGTGTAGTCAGTGTGTCCGACCTGGCCGCCGTGAGCTGCGTGGGGCACGGCGACGCCGGCACCATCTTCAAATTGATATTCTTCGAACATGGTCACGTCTTCAACTTCTTGCGCGTTCTCGATATAAGTGCGCATCACTTGCTCTGACACTGCGCTGATACGACTGTAGAACGAGGCATTGGTGCTGAGAAAGCGCTCTACTACATTCTCTTGCGACTCTGCGGCAAAGTTTTCCTCGCCTGCGTCGTCTGCTCCGTCAACGTGATCGTCGTCGGCATTGTTGACAAAATCATCATCTAAAATCTGCTTGCCTTGTTTCAGCGTCGGTAAATTTTTGGCATCCAGCACAAGTTGTGCGTGGGTTAAGAGCAAGGGCTGGCCGGATGTTTGAGGTACTGTAGCGGCACGGTGCCAGTCGACTGCGAGAGGAGCGCGGCGTTGATAAAGATAGTCAAGTTTGGCCGGTACTTCTTGCACGAAAAGCGATGCCAGCAAGTGGTGCATCTGCGTCAATCCAGATTTTGAAGCCAAATTTGTGGGCACGGCAATGTGCGCTTGATCAGGCAAGATGCCTGCGATTAGCGAGCTGAGCACCCCGCTCGGGCCCACTTCGATAAATTTGCGCACGCCGCTGGCGTACATGGCGCTGATGGTTTCGCGCAGAGCTACAGGTCGTGTGAATAGTTCGGTGAAGAAAGCGCGAATGCCCTCGATGTCGTCAGGGTAACGTTTGGCGGTTGAACAAGACCATGAAGGCACTGCCATCCTGTTGATTTCTACTGCGTTGACAGCCTCTTCGTTGCCTTGCATGACGGCGTCAACCAGAGGCGTGTGGTACGGAATGGCAACAGGCAGAAGGTGGCAGGGCATGCGCTTCTCGCGCAATTTGGCGTTGAGATTTTCTATTGCTTTGGTTGTGCCCGTAACGATAGTGTGCTCTTCGCCCAGGTCGGCACTCAGATGCACGTCGGCCCGATCGGCTTCTGCGACCATCGCCATAACCAGTTTTGCCGAGGCCAGCACTCGCAGTGAACGCAAGTCGGCAAGGCTTTCTTCAGGAATGGAACGCGCTACTTTGGTGCTTAGTTGATAGAAGGTTTTAGCAACAGAGAGCACATCTACTGAGCCACCAGTGGTGATGGCGGCAAATTCGCCTGTGCTGCAGCCCATAATTACGTCAGGCTTGATTTCTAAGTGATGGAGAAACTGATAAAGCGCATACTCTGCCAGAAGAACGGCCACTACGGCGAAATCTGCTGTGGCCAGCGATGGTGAACCAGTTCTTTCACCGGCAGTAAATGGTGGTGGGAAAATAATTTTGCTTGGTGGCTCGGCAGCCCCGGCAGCCAGAGCGACATTGTCTACGATTTCGAATACTTCTCTAATTTCAGGGAAGAGCACGCAAAGGTCGCCGAGCATGTTTGTATAGGCAGAACCCAGGCCGGGATACAAGAATGCCATGGTGCCATTAAGCAATGCTGCAGGAGCGGTAAAATAAATGCCTTTCTTGGTTTCGTTGATACTGATTTTAGTAGTATCGGTGATTGTTTCAGCCGCACTTTTTAATTTGGTTAAAAGGTCCTGGGCTGAATTGGCAACAATAGCCAATCTAAAGCCGTTTTTGACATCGCTCCAGTTCGATTTGCAGTTCAGCGTATAGGCCAGATCTTTGCAAACTACTTCACTATCGAGATGTTTTGCCAGGCGGATGATCGATTCGATCAGCGCTTCGCGACTGGATGCAGCCAGGGTGAACAGCTCGCTTTCCCATTGATGAATCATCGAAACTTGAGAGGCAACAACATTGTCGCCATGTTCTTCCATGATCATGTGGCCGTTGATGCCGCCAAAACCAAATGCGCTTACGGCTGCCCGGCGCGGATGGTCATGAGCAGCGGTTCGTACCCATGGTCTGGTTTGGCTGTTGACGTAGCAGGGGTGATTGGCCCAATCGATTTTGGTATTTGGTTTAGTGACATTGAGTGTGGGCGGCAAAATTTTGTGATGGAGCGCCAGAGCAGTCTTGATTATTCCAGCCACCGCACTGGCCGACTGGCAGTGGCCAATCATCGACTTGACCGAACCCACAGCGCACCATGGCTCGAGCTGTGCTTTGTCGGCATTGAAGACTTTGGCTACAGCTTGCATCTCGACCACGTCGCCTGTAGGCGTGCCGGTGCCGTGCGCTTCAAGCAGTTCAATGGTAGAAGGAGAAATGTCTGCCATGGCGTAGGCTTTGCGCATGGCCAGCGCTTCGCCGTCGGCATTTGGTGCAAGCACACTGCCGCCGTGGCCGTCGCTTGATGAAGCTACGCCGCAGACTGTTGCATAAATGCGATCGCCGTCGGTCAGGGCGTCTTCCAGTCGTTTCAAACAGATCATGCCCACGCCTTCGCCCAGCATGGTGCCGTCGGCCATCTGATCAAAGGGTCTGATGCTATCAGTGCGCGATAAGGCCCCCAGACCGCAGAACATCTGGAAAAACACAGCAGACGAGTTGATATGGACGCCGCCGGCCAGAGCAAAATCGCAGCGATTATCCAATAGATCGTTGACAGCTGTTTCTACTGCCACCATCGATGAAGCGCAAGCGGCGTCGATAAGCATGTTGCGACCGCGAAAGCCTAGTTTGGCTGCCAGTCTTCCGGCCAGCACATTGGGCATGGCGCCGGGAATAGTATCAGAGGTAATCGGCACCAGATTATCTTGAATTTGGGCCGCCACTTTTTCTAGCAATTCTTCATTGTGGTCAGGCATTATGGTGCGCAAAATTGCCGCAATTTCGTGCACCGTTTTTGACTGCTGTAAAAGGTTCATGCAACCGGCGCCGGGTGCCGAGATGCGGCCGATGATGATTTCGGCGCGGTCGCGATCAAATTGTTTGGTCAAGTAGCCGGCGTCAGCCATGGCTTCTTGAGCCACTTTAAGAGTGAGCAGCTGGTCGGGGTCGCTGCCTGCCACAATGCTCGGCATCACTCCAAATTTAAGGGCGTCGAACTGAGCGTGCTCGGTAATAAAGCCGCCGCGCTTCGAATAGCTTTTGCCGAAAGTGGTGGCATTGCTATCGTAATATTCGTCTAAGCGCCATTCTCGGTCGGTGACTTCTCTGGTGGCGTCGACGCCGCCGACGATGTTGGACCAGTAGGTAGCAAGATTTGGAGCGCCGGGAAAGAGGCAGGACATGCCGATGATGGCAATTTTTCCTGGCTTGCCCTCAGCATTCTTTCTACCTGTTGAGACGTTCATCTTGCCAGTTCTTGAACCGGTGCAGATGAAGCAAACCTGTTGAATGTCTTGCTGGCGATGCCGCCCAGACCTTCTACAACCATGGCCAGATCGCCTTCTTCATTGTAGATAGCCAGGTCGCAAAGCAAATCGGTGGCTGAAGCAGCACCGAGGAATACTTTGGCCGTGGCGGTACCGAGACCGACTGGATTGAACAAATACATGTTGCGGAAGCCGGTAGGCAGTACCGTTACATCTTGATGGTGGCGGGCCCAGACGCCGGCTAATTGCATGGCGCTATCGAGCAATACCGGATCAACCAACCATTGGCTGCCATCAGTGGTGGTGACACAATCGATTGGTGCGCAACCCGAAATTTCGCCTGAAATTTCTTCAGCAGCAAGAGATATGATAGACGAAATGCCCTGGAAAGTAGGACCGTGGAACAACCAGGTGCCGTACAAATCGGCAGGATCAGGCAAAGCCGCAGTAGATGGAGCTAAATATTTGGCATCGAATTTAGACTGAATTTTTGATGCCAATACAGTGTTCCAAACTTCTGGAGTATTAGCTGCAGTGGCGGCAAATCTAGCTTTGCAGCGGAAATGAATCTTTTTAGGATCGGCTGATGAAAGCTGCACGGCTACAATATTTTCATTGTTGCTGTCGATGCCGACATCAACAATGAAGTCTTTCAATTGTGTGTGGAAGACGATTCCGGCAGGAATATCCAGATCAGAAACTTCTACCAGATGCATATCAGGATAAACCGAGCGGGCCGCTTCCAGCATGATTTCTAAAGCAGCGGCCATTGGCATAACAGGAATTCCGTCAAACTTGTGGTCATGCAAATAGAGATGGGCTTTGGTATCTACCGTGAGGGCAAATGCCGATGGACTTTTGACAGTGGCGACATTCAAGAACACTCCTGCCGGCACGAGACTGGTGGAAGGCGCTACTAGTTCGCTCTTGCCGCCGCCGCCTGGAGCTGCCAGTCTGCCTACCAGCATAACTTCTACTTGTTCAGGACACTGGCGATTAAGTTCTTCGAGGAAACAGAGGCTGCCGTCTTCTGGTTGAATCATCGACCAACCATGGCTGGCGAACACCGCTTCGAGTTCGGGCGGCGCCATACCGGCCTGCCAGGGGCCCCACATGAGGGATGCCACTCGCGCTTCAGTGCGAGATTTAAGTGCCAGTGCCAGTTTGTTCAGAGCTTCGTTGGCTGATACATAATCGGCCTGGCCAGAGTTACCGGTTCTGCCCACCACTGACGAGAAGAAATACATGAATTTGAGCGACTCAAAACGTACTTTCTGAGCCAGAGTAATGGCGCCTTTGATCTTTGTGTTGTAGACACGTTCGAATGATTCGAGGGTTTTGTCTTTGATCAGAGCGTCTTCAATAATGCCGGCACCATGAATGACACCGTCGATTGTTGCCGTTTCATAGATGGAATCAATCAGCTGGCCGAATTCGGCGGCATTACAAATGTCGACTGAATAATATCTGACCGTGGCGCCTGCGGCTTTGAGCGCTTCAAGAGATGTACGTACTTCTCTTTCACGCAGCAGGTGCTGATAGATCTGTTCGATTTCGCGCACATTGACGGCTTGGCCCAGGCTGCGTTTTTCTTCAATCAAAGCAGACTTGATGTCTTTAGCTGAATTGAGGCCAAAGGTTACTTTCGATTCGGTGTCTTTAGGACGCGGTAAACGGCCCACAATCACGAAAGTAGGTTTGTACTTGCGAGCCAGCTCTAAAGTGATTTTAGCGGTGATACCGCGGGCGCCACCGGTGACCAGCACTACGGACGAAGAGGTTAAGGCCGGCTCAGAGCTCACAGGCACTGTTGAGAAAGCCGAATCGGTAACGGTCAAGCCGATGCGCTTGTTATTGAAACATCCGACTTCAACGATATTGTCGTCGCCTACCAGTTCGCCGACAATGGCTAGAGCAGCGGTTTCGGTGCTTGTGGTAGCGCTGAGGTCGACTACTTTAACGTGAACATCGGCCCATTCTTTGGCGATGGTTTTAGTCAGGCCAACGATGCCGCCTTGTTGTGCCAATGTAGGCAGGGCCAGAGTTTCGCCGCCGGCAAAGTTGCCGCCCAGGTAAGTGACGTTGACGAAGGCGGCATGAATGCCGCTCACGGCCTCATCACGCAAGTCTGCTTCGACTGCCTTAGCCAAGAGGAATGAACCTGATAATTGCGCGGCATCAACATTGACGCTGCAGATGTTGATCACTGCGCCGATGCGGCCGTAGTTTTCTTTGATTTGCGCAATTACTTGATTGACTGTGGTTTCGTCAGTCATGGTTTTGCGATTGATGAGAATGCTTTTTTGACCGCGAGCGTCGAGTAATGTTGCTACTTGTTTGGCAGGCTCTTGCTGATCGGCAACTACAATGGTCAAATTAGGCAAGGTTTTTGTGGTTGCTTTGACGGCTGGAAGTTCTTCTTGAGCCACCACACCGCGAGCCACACGTTCTACATTGCCGACTGCGGCAGCTTTGCTTTTTGAACCAGAAGCGGCAGCAGAACTTATTTTAGCCATGGTCGCTTGCGTAGTTATCGCTGCGGCGTCGCCAGCAGAAACAGTAGATTCATCGACTTGATCATCTATTTGATCAAGGGTGCTGATCCAGTCGATGATGCCTTGCAGAGTCTTCGTACCGGCCAGTTTTTCGATGCCGCTTTCTAATTTTGACTGAGTTGCTTCAGGCAATAATTTTCTGAAGTTATTTAGAATCTCTACGCGCTTGATTGAGTCAATGCCCAGATCCGCTTCTAAATCAAGAGTAGGGTCCAACATTGAACGCGGATATCCAGTGCGCTCAGAAACAATTTCGTAGAGGCTTTCGATTAAGGCTTCAGGATTGAGGCCTTCGACAATTGCAGCGGTTCCTGTGGCAGCAGCGGCAGTTACGCCTGCAGTCTCTGACTCTGCGCCGTGAGCATTGCTATAGGAACCGTTTCCATTGCCGTTTCCATTGCCGATTCCCTTACCATTGCCATTACCATTTCCGTTGCCAT
>JADYXQ010000228.1 GCA_021772135.1 Candidatus Obscuribacter sp. | reverse complement strand
GTCTAGAGCTGAGCAATTTCGCCAGCCAGCTGACACGGCCATTTGACTGCGCCACGGTGAATGACATGAGCAGCAAACTAATTAGTGTGGCAAAAACCGGCACAAAGACGAGCCAGTAGAGCTGCTTTTGAAAAACAGTAATCAGTTCGGTGGGATGCATAAAGTGCCGCAGTAAATACCAGGCGGCAAAAGCAATCAAAGTTGTAGTGACCGGATGAGCCAATACAGACATGGCCCTGGCCACATATTGTCTGGCCGGTTGCCTGACCCCTTGTGCTTGAGCAAGAATACTGGCTCCCAGGCAACCAAAAAGTATTTCGTCGAATCTGGTATCAAAGGCGGCAGTGATGCGCACCCACTCCACCCCTGAATTAATCAGATAGGCTTTCCAGCTTTCAGCCAAAATAATGAGAACGATAATTACAGCCGGTGTGCGAAAACGCTTGTAGAAAAGCATCAGGAAGGGAAAGAGAAGATAAAATTTCTCTTCAATTGCCAGCGACCAGCAAACCGCCACTAATGATTTTCCTGAATTACCCCACTGCAATGCCAGATCGTAGTCGGTCATATTTAGCGCGGCGATTGTAATAGCCTTGATATTGACGCTCTCGACAGTGTTAAACGGATTGAAAATGGCGCAAAAAGCCAACATCACCCAGACAGCAGGACTGATGCGCAGTAGCCTGCTGGTGAAAAAGCGCTTCACGTTGAAGCTGCCGCTGCGCTCTATTTCGGCAAAAGCCAGGCGCGAAATCAGAAAACCCGATATGACAAAAAATATGTCCACACCAAGCCAGCCACCGCGACCAAAGACATAATGCAAGAAATTCACACCGTGAAAAGCCAGCACTCCAAGTATGGAAATAGCCCGCAGACCGTCCACAGCAGGCAAATATTGGGGCGATTTGAGACTTGAAACCGTAATGAGGTTTTCTCCAAATGGCAACGGTCGTCAAGTATGGCATTTTTATCGCATATATAAGTGAAAAAGATCATAGCCTCGTTACCCAGAGAGCCAAAATAGCCAGGTAAATTGCCGAGAATATACATCCGGCGCAATACAAAATTTCCTCCATTGCTCAAACCCCCATTTTTGTTGCGTTTATACGTTTCTATTACTAACAACGTATAAACGCGGCAAAAAGTTCAAAAGTTAGGAGGCAGAGGAGGTTAAGTTATAACTTGATATAAGTCGCCGTTATAGATTTTTAGCCAGAGGCGAAAATCGCACTAAAACTGAAAATATATAAAAGGCTGGGAAGTGTCCGGCAGAAAAATAATCATAGTCAAGATCAAAATGGCACAATAAGCGGCTTTAACAAAAGCAGGCAAGTTCTGAAAGACCTTTTTATCGTTCAATGCCGACAGGGGCAAATTACTGAGCAGAAGCAATGCCACCATAATGATCACCACCGGTACTACCACTGGCAGCTCCGCTTTCATCACCAAAAACTTGTGCTCCGGAAGACTATAGAAGGGCCGCAGCGTCACCATGCGGCGAATCATCACCCAAGCCAGCGTGATGTCTTGTATGCGGAAGAAAACCCAACCGATACAGACGGTTTGAAAAGTGAGAAACAAAGAGAAATAATGGAAACAGTTTGCCATTGCCGGTTTGGCAAGAAAATCTTTAACCGCCAAAGTGTTCTCTTTCCATTGCGAAAACTCCCGGTGCACAATTAAAGCCAGGCCATGATAAATGCCCCAGACGACAAAATTCCAGGCGGCACCATGCCACAAACCACCAAGAGCCATAGTGAGAAAGAGGTTGCGATTAACCATCCAGTGCGAAGCTCGCGAACCGCCGAGAGGAATGAAGAGATAGTCGCGCAGCCAGGTGGAAAGCGAGACATGCCACCGGCGCCAGAAATCGGAAATATTGGCGGCAATGTAAGGCATGTTGAAATTAATAGGAATGTGATAGCCGAAGAGCATAGCCGAACCGCGCCCGATATCGGTATAACCGGAAAAATCAAAATAAATCTGGAAAGCAAATGCGTAAGCAAAGAGCCATAACTCCAGGCCACTGTAGTTATAAGGGCTGCTGACGCCCATTTGCACAAAAACGGCCAGGTTATCGGCCAGTAATATTTTTTTGGCCATGCCGATAATTATTAGCGGAATGCCTTCATCAAAGTAAGCAAGCTGTATTTTATTCTCTGCTTTCATTTGTTCAAGAAAGTCAGGGTAGCGCTTGATTGGACCGGCAATCTGTGTGGGGAAAAAAGCAGCAAAAAGAGCGAAGACCACAAAAGAATCGATTGGTTTTTTGCCGCGATAAATTTCAAAAAGGTAGTGGATAAATTCAAAAGTGAAAAACGAAATACCAAGCGGCAAAATTATGTGCCAGTCAAAATTGAAAACATCCTTGCCTGTAGCCAATTTGGTCACATGCTCAAAAGAGTCGGCGAAGAAGTTGGCATATTTAAATATGGCCAATACAATTAAATTGGCGGTGATACCAATGGCCAGATTACGCTTATTAGTGTGATCTCGCGCCATCAGCTTGCCCCAAAGCCAGTTGAACAAAGTCATGGGCAAAATCAGCAAGATGAACTGCGGAATAAAGCTCATGTAAAAGTAGTAACTGGCCACAAGCAGCATGGGCAGCCGACAAACCCTGGGCAGAAGCCAGAAAAGCACCACTATTATTGGTAAGAAGACAATGTATTCAGCGCTGGTGAAGATCATCTATAGCAACTACCTGAAAGCTTTAATGCGAAACCAGGGCACGTAATTTGTACATACTGATGCGCAAATAGGCCAAGGCCATCAGGCCACCATAAGCGATACCATCGAGCCACCAGCGATTGCCGCGGTAATGCTTGAACCAGAAACGATAAAGCCCGCGATGCGACGAAAGAATCATGCGCACTTTCACTTGCTTGATAGACTGACCATAATGGTGCACCACCTGGGCGCCGGGTGTAAACCAGATTTCCCAGCCTGCTTTTTTAGCCCGAAAACACCAGTCTACTTCTTCAAAAAGCATCCAGTATCCTTCGTCTAGAGTGCCGATTTCATCGAGCAGTTGGCGCTTGATCATCAGGCAGGCGCCTTCCGGCTGATCTACCTGGCGCTCATCATCGTGTTGCCAATCAAGCATCTTGTATTCGCGAAACTTGGCACCATATTTAGAACCAGCAGGAAACATTCGACTGAGACCGATGAGCTCGAAAACCATGCCGATGAATGAAGGAAAGGCGCGGCAAGAGCGTTGAATCGAGCCGTCTGTGTTTAGCAGTTGCGGTGCCACCACACCAGCTCGCGGATGGCCGGCAAAAAAATCTATCAGTGTGCGAATTGCTCCTGGCTTAACTTCGGTATCAGGATTGAGAAGCAGAACAAAGTCGCCGCGCGCGTGAGCCAGAGCCTGATTATTGGCAGCGGCAAACCCCTTGTTGTCACTGTTGGCAGTGAGCTTGACCCAGGGAAATTCAACTGCGGCCATTTGAGCCGAGCCGTCGGCAGAACTGTTGTCAACAAGAAAGACTTCGCTATCTTGCTCAGAGCAAAGGGCTTTAAGCTCACTTTGTAAGGAGGAGAGGCAAGCGCGTAAAAGATCTTTAGTATTCCAGCTGACAACAATTACAGATAAAAGCATGCGCCAATTCTAGGGCTTATTTGCTTTAAAATGACTGCTCAAATGGTCTTAGAAACAAATTGAAATTGATTACCAAGAGAATCACTGACTTTATTCTTTCCGCCTCAGCGCTGCTGGCGGGCTCAATCGTGCTTATAGCCATTGCGGTTGCTATCAAACTTGATAGTCGCGGCCCGATTGTATTCAGACAAAAGCGGGTTGGGCAGAACGGCCAATTGTTTGAAATTTATAAATTTCGCACCATGGCCACAGGTACTCCAGACCTTCCCACAGACCAGATGTTGCTATTGCCCAGTCCAATTACCAGGGTAGGTAGCTTTTTGCGTAAAACCAGCCTGGATGAACTTCCTCAACTGGTGAACGTTCTGCTTGGCCAGATGAGTTTAGTTGGACCGCGGCCCGCTCTGTATAATCAAACCGACCTCACTGCTAAAAGAGAAGTGAGCGGGGTGCTTAAGTTTCCGCCGGGAATCACCGGCTGGGCCCAGGTCAACGGACGAGATGAGCTCGCCGACGATGTCAAAGTAGCCGCCGACAAGTGGTACTGCGAGAACTGGAGTTACTGGCTTGACTGGCGCATTATCGCCCTCACCTTCAAAGCCGTGTTCAGCAAGCGCGGGGCTTATTAGATTTTAGATGTTCAATCAAAGAGGATGCACAGTATGAAAGGTTTAATTCTCAGTGGCGGCAAAGGCACACGCATGCGGCCAATCACCCATACTGCCGCCAAACAGCTTTTGCCCGTAGCCAATAAACCGATTCTCTTTTATGCAGTAGAAGCGCTGATAGATGCCGGTATCAGCGAAATAGGAATTATCGTCAGCCCCGAAACCGGTAAAGATGTTGAAGAATGCGTTGGTGACGGCAGCAGATGGAATATACGCATTGAGTATATTTTGCAGGATCAACCACTTGGTCTGGCTCACGCGGTGAAGACCGGCCGGCCATTCCTCGGCGATTCGCCATTCGTCATGTATCTCGGCGACAACCTGATTAAAGACGGTGTCGGCCCGCTGGTTAAACGCTTTGAAGATGAGGGGCCTGACGCATTCATCTTGCTTAAAGAAGTACCGAATCCCAGTGCTTTCGGCGTGGCCCTATTAGACAAAGACGGCCGCATCAGCGGTTTAGAAGAAAAACCCGCCAAACCAAAATCGAATTTTGCTCTGGTGGGAGTTTATTTATTCACTGCCAAAATTCACGAAGCCATCGATCAAATCAAACCAAGCAGACGGGGCGAACTGGAAATTACCGACGCCATCCAGCAGCTCATTCACACCGGGCACCGCGTAGACAGCCACATTTTGAAGAGCTGGTGGCTTGATACAGGTAAAAAAGACGATATGCTCGAAGCCAATCGGGTTGTCTTAGACGAAATGACCGATGTCTCTATGCTCGGTGAAATTGACGCCGCCAGCCGCATTTCAGGCCGTGTTCATGTGGGCAGAGGCAGCAAACTAATTAATTGCATTGTGCGCGGACCGGCGGTAATTGGTGAAGATTGCCTGCTGGAGAGCACTTACGTCGGCCCGTTTACATCAATTGGCGACGGCGCCCGGGTCAGCCATGCCGAAATTGAACATAGCATTTTGCGCGAAAAGGCTCAGATACTCGATTTTCATGGTCGTATCTCCGACAGCTTAATTGGCGTGTCAGTGGAGCTAACGCGCTCTACCGGCCGTCCTCAAGCCTTCCGCCTGATGCTGGGCGATGACTCTAAAGTAGAAGTGGTTTAGACAATTTGCTTTAGATAATTTGCTTTAGATAAAACAATATTCATACGCACAGCACCTTATATGAATGCGGTTGGGTTGATCAAGCACGGCCTGGAGAGGGAAAATCTAGTCGGTTAGTCATGATCGAGGAATTTTTCTATGCGACTGCTCATTACTGGCGGGTTGGGTTTTATCGGTAGCAATCTGGTGCGTCACTTGTTGAGCGCCTACCCTGACTACGAAATCATCAATCTCGATGCTGAAACTTATGCCGGTCACAAAGAAAACCTCGCCGACGTTGACGCTAATCCGCGCTACAAACTGGTAGTGGGCCGGGTGGAAGACGCCGCTCTAGTAGACGAGATCGTCTCAGGCAAAAAGTTCGGACCAATAGACGGCATTATCAATCTGGCTGCTGAAAGCCACGTTGACCGCTCGATCACCGATTCGTCAGTCTTTGTTAAATCAAATACCCTGGGCACGCAGGTACTACTCGAGTCTGCCCTTAAATTCGGCCGCAACGAAGGCGCCCAGATGCCTTACAAGCCTGAAGACTACAAGATTCGCTATACCCAGGTCTCTACCGATGAAGTTTACGGCTCGCTTGGACCAACCGGTCTCTTCACTGAAGAAACACCACTTTCGCCCAACAGCCCCTATTCATCAAGTAAAGCCGGCGGCGATCTTTTCTGCCGCGCTTATTTCCACACTTTCGGTATGCCCGTTGTCATCACGCGTTGCTCGAACAACTACGGTCCCTATCAGCATCCGGAGAAGTTGATTCCGCTTTTCATCACTAATTTACTCAAAGGTCAAAAGGTACCGGTCTACGGAGACGGTCTCAATGTGCGCGATTGGCTCCATGTTGAAGATCACTGCACCGCTATTGATCTGGCATTCCATAAAGGAGTTTCGGGCGAAGTCTACAATGTAGGCGGCAGTAACGAACGCACCAACATGCAAATCACCAAACTGGTTCTAAAAGAACTGGGCAAAGGTGACGAGATGATTAACTACGTTCAGGACAGACTGGGTCACGACAAGCGCTATGCCATTGATTCAAGCAAGATTCAACGAGAACTTGGTTGGAAGCCAAAACATACATTCGAAACCGGCATCCACGAAACATTGAAGTGGTACACCGGCAACCCTGGCTGGGTAGATGCCGTAACCAAACCGCATACCGCTAACAATAGCGCCGCAGCCAAAGAACTTGTGACTGCAAAAACACACTAGGCAATTCATCAGGATGTAACCAATGGCAGCTTCCAGCAAAAAAATGAAACTGCTGGTCACCGGGGGCGGTGGCATGCTTGAGCAAACGCTGAGCCCCCGGCTGCGCCATCGCAGTCATGAAGTCATCAGTCTGAGCAAAGACCAACTCGACGTCACCGACTTTGCCCAGGTTGATAAAGTGGTCAATGAAGTAGCTCCCGACCTGATTATTCATTGCGCCGCCTACACACAGGTAGATCTAGCCGAAAGCGAGCACGAGAAAGCTTTTCTCGTTAATTACACCGGCAGTGAAAACGTGGCGATAGCAGCAGGAAAACTAAGAATTCCAATGCTCTATGTCAGCACTGATTATGTTTTCGACGGCACCCAGCAAAGACCCTACTTGCCGGGCGACGAAACCGCGCCCATATCTCAATACGGCAAATCAAAGTTGGCAGGCGAGCTGGCGGTGCAACGCTATTGTCCTGACCACTACATAGTGCGCACCAGCTGGCTCTATGGCCCCCATGGCCGCAACTTCGTCGATACGATTTACAAACTGGCGCAAGAACGCGGCCAGATATCGGTTGTTGCCGACCAGGTCGGTTCACCCACAAGCACCCTGACATTTTCAGAGATCATTGGCGATTTGATT
The DNA here is from genome assembly GCA_021772135.1 of Candidatus Obscuribacter sp. Classification (GTDB taxonomy): domain Bacteria; phylum Cyanobacteriota; class Vampirovibrionia; order Obscuribacterales; family Obscuribacteraceae. Next base: position 31,430 of record JADYXQ010000228.1, on the reverse strand, counting down.
GAAACCGGTCAGTTCGGCGTCTATCACGCCACAGACGACGGCGTCACCAGCTGGTTTGATTTTGCCCGCGAAATTGTTAAGACCTTAGAATTTCAGGGTCAACAAATCACAGTTTTACCCATTGAAACAAAAGACATGCCAAGACCGGCACCGAGACCGGCCTATTCAGTGCTCGACAAATCAGACCTGGTAAAGGCGCTGGCGCGCCCGCTGACACCGTGGCAAGTTGCCTTAGAGGAATATTTAAGCCTCAAGGCTGTTAAGGCCCCAGCCTGAGAGAGAGCCACTTTTACCTCCAATCTGGTATTCTTATGATTATGTTGAAACCTCTATCGCCCGAAGCAATCGGTACAGAATACGAAAAAGAACTTTCGGTTCAAGACTATTCGAAGAAAGTCGTCATTGATGGCGTTCAGATCATCAATTTAAATATGTTCTACGACGACGGCGGCTCGCTCGCCGAAATATTGCGCTTTGACGACCAGGGCTGCCTGCAGATTTTGCCTGAGTTCAAAGTCAAGCAAACTACTTATTCACAGATGCTGCCAGGCACCATCAAAGCTTTTCACCTGCACTACAACCAGGAAGACGTCTGGTTTGTCATGCCTTATGACCGCCTCTTAATCGGCCTGTTTGACGCTCGCAAAGATTCCCCTACCTATAACAAAAGCATGCGCTTTGTCTTAGGTTCCGGTCGCGCCCAGGCACTCTACATTCCACGTGGAGTCGCACACGGACTGGCTAACGTTTTCCAAAATCCTGCCAACATGATTTATTTCGTCAACCAGTGTTTCGATGCCAACGAGCCTGACGAAAGAAGATTGCCCTGGGATATCCTCGGCGAAGATTTCTGGACCATAAAAAAAGGGTGACGGATTCGACCCGTCGGAAACAGGTTTAAATGAGAATTTGTTTCATCTCCCGTGAGTATCCACCTGACACAGGATGGGGCGGTATTGGCGCCTATACTTACCAACTAAGCCGCGCCCTGGCGCGTCTTGGTCACGACGTACACGTTGTCTGCCTGACAAAAAAAGAAGTGAGCGGGGCCAATCCTGAGGTTTTTTTAGACGGCGGCGTACATGTTCATCGCGTGGTCTGGGCCAATGAACTCAAGCTGGCCGCCTTACTCAATGTCACTCAACCCAATACTCATCATTTATTACGGGCAGCGCTGCCCATGTGGAAAAAATTCTTGCAGCTGCACAGAAGCGCACCCTTTGAAGTAGTGGAAGCACCAGATCATCTCGCCGAAGGCATATTTTTAGCAATCACTCGCATAGCACCACTAGTGGTGCGCTTGCATACTCCTTACGCCAAATTTGTTGCCGAAGGCTATCACAATATCAAAAAAGATTTTGATAGCTATATCGTCTCGACAATAGAAAGACTGGCTATGTCTGAAGCCGATTTACTTTCGTCTCCCAGTGTCAATTTGGCCGAATTCGTAGCCGCCGAGACCGGCGTAAAAATTAGCGCTATCAAAATAGTTCGCAACCCAGTGGATACCGAAAAATTTTCACCTGATGGAAAAAAAGCGACGCTCACTTTCGAAAAATCGCCAGCGAATGCAGATTTTAAAATAGTCTATTTTGCCGGACGGCTGGAAGCACGCAAAGGCATAGAATATTTGATTGAAGCGGTGCCGCAAATTTTAAAAGAGGTGCCCCAGGCGCGTTTCGTGCTGGTGGGCGCTGATACCAATACCGGGGCCGGCAAAAGCTCGGTACTTAAATCGTTGAAGACAACACTAACTAAAAGCGATAGCCTCGGCAAAGTCTTTTTCGCCAGCCATGTGCCTCTTGATGCCATGCCTGAATATTATCGCGCCGCCGACGTTTGCGTAGTGCCTTCGCTTTTTGACAACGCACCCTATACAGTGCTGGAAGCCCTGGCCAGCGGCCGGCCCGTTGTCGGCAGCACCGCCGGCGGCACACCCGAATATATTAAGCACGATAAAACTGGTTTGCATGTGGAAAAAGCAGACAGCAAAGCACTGGCGCAGGCGATTATATCTTTGCTGCAAGACGACCAGAAGCGTCTGCGTATGGCGCAAGCTGCTCGCACCGAGGCAAAGACCCAGTATGGCTGTGATGTTATCGCCGCTGAGGCGCTTAAATCATATGGGCAGACAATAGAAATTCACAAGCGACGGCGATCAGAGCCAATTTACAAGCATCCACCGGAACAACTGGCGAAAGACGTTGTGCAATTTGTGAGAGGTTATCACGGTCATCTGCATAGTTTTGGCGAAGATTTATCACTGCGCTACCGCACCGGCCTCGGCCTCAAATTGTTATTTACCAGACCCAAACTCTCAATGGTCAAGGTTGCCCTGGCATCGGGAAAAATGGCAGACAGATTGTCTTCCCATAAATCTCACGGCTTGCGAAAATTAGTTTCGCGCCTGGAAACAACAGTGCAACATAAAAGTCAGGAAGACTGGGAATAAATAAAAAAGAGCACCGGTAAAACCAGTGCTCTTCTAATCAACCAGCTAAATTTGTCAGACAAATTAACCGTTAGCTTCTTTCTTTTGCAATGAATCAAAAGCACTTGTGCCTTTCTTCTTCAATTCATCAAATTTTTCGCCGACTTTGCCCACTGCATCAGTGGCGCCATCGCTCAATTCTTTGACGTCATCTTTGATTAAAGTAACTACCGGTGCAACTTTTTCGCTGACGCGACTTTGTGATTCTTCCAGCGTTTGCTTGCCGGAAGTAAGAGATTTATCGAAAAATTCTCCAGCGTCTTTGAGCAAAGCTTTGCCTTCAGTCTTCAAATTAGAGCCCTCAGCCTTGACTTGCTCGGCAGCTGGTTTTACAACTTCCCAAACTTCTTTGCCTTTCTCTTCCACTGAATATTGCAAAAGGTCCCACTGCTCGCGCATTTGATTGCGCAGTTCTGAGCCTTTTTTAGGGGCAAAAAGTACTCCAGCTAAAAAACCAAATAATCCGACGAACATTAGACCTCTCATGGTCATCTCCTTTGCCCAGGGCATGTTAGTAACCTTATGTACTCGATGACCAGACTCGGCCTTCTTTGTTCCATTTTTAAGAATAAGTCGGATCAGAGGCTGATCGGGGCAATCTCCACGGTATTGGCTAAATCTGCAACGTTACTTCACCTTTACACGGCCTTTAGAGAAGATAAAGGTTGCTAAGAGGACCGCCTTAATTATGCTATGCTCCGATGAATGGCAAACAGCAAAAACTGTCTAAACTCTGACGACCCACATGTGGAGCTCTGCGACCAAGAGCGAGCCACCAGTGCCGACTTGAAAAGCCAACTCAAAGCGTTGCGCTTGCAAGAAAAGGAGTTGCTGCTTAAACATTCTGCGGAGAAAATCATGCTTCGCCGCCAGCATCCGCATCACGTGGCGAATCTTGACATGGACCAGGCTGACCACCGCCGCCTTGTCTTGATGGAAGCAGAGTCGCGCATTGAATACTTTATTGAAGATACGCTGGTACCTACATATAAGGTAAGCACGAACGGTCAAATCATTTATGCCAATCAGGCCCTGGCCGATTTGCTTGGCTATGATCGCGAAGATTTTCTCAGCGGCAATCTTAACGAAGGGCAGATTACCCCGCGGCAGTTTTTAACCATTGACGCTGAACGACTAAAAGATTTGCAGACAAGTTTGGTTTCCAATATATGGGAAAGTGAGCGCACCACGGCTCAGGGCAAGCGTCTTGCTGTGGGTGTAACTTTGCGTAAACTAGCGGAAGGTTCAGGCGAGCGCATGGTCTTTCTTTTAGATTTGCAAGATATTAAACAGCTTGAAGTTGAACTGAAACAGAGGCAGATACTGTTTTCTGCTTTAGTGCAGGAAATGCCTCACATTGTTTTTGCTGCCAACAGTCAAGTTCGCATGCGTCAATTCAACAAGCGCTTTTACGAACTAACCGGTGTAAAACCTACCAGCGATGAAGGTTTTGCCTGGCGAGAAGCTTTGCATCAAGGCGACCTCGATAGGTGGGATCAAAAATGGCGCGAAGCGGTGGAAAACGGCAATTCATTCAGTGGCGAATTTCGTCTGCTCGCCGCCGACGGTGAATATTACTGGCACATCGTGCGCGCTCTGCCTTTAGTTAAACCTTTGCCGGGACAGGTTAAAGGCTTGCTTAAAATCACCGTTGAAAATGCCGGTGATTTAGATCACTGGATGTCGGCGAAAAAGTTATGGATTGGCACCGCCACCGATATCGATAGGCGCAAACGGTTAATGGAAGAAGTACTGGAAAGTGCGCATTCATTTCAGTCTCTAGCGGATCAAATTCCACAAATCGTCTGGACCGCCGGCAACGATGGGCGCCTCGATTTCTTCAGCAACCGCTGGTACGAATTTAGCGGCACCACGCGAGAACACCGCGTCGGTCTTGACTTCGCTCTCTTTATGCATCCAGATGATCGCAAAGAATACATGAACCGCTGGAAACTCAGTGTCAAAACTGGAGACGCTTTTGAAGCCGACGTCAGACTCAAGGCACGCCCAGGTGAGAACAGTGAGGATGAAGGCGGCTATGTGCGCTTCCTGGCACGGGCGGTGGCTTTGAGAAATTATCGCGGCGGTATCGCTCAATGGGTGGGAACATGGACCTCGATCGATTAAAACCGGCCGCGGCTAGTCCTGCTTCCGACCAAGATCAATATTTATTGCGCGAAATCGAAGCCTCAAAAAGGCGTATTGCGCAATTGCAATTCATGGCGGGAAAGCCTGAATATCTCTCGATCCCGACTAGCTTTATCAGTGATCCGGTTCCGGTTATCATGCTTGATAGCGATCTAAAATTACTGGAAGCCAATCAGTCTTTTGCTCAGATGAGCGGTTACTCTGCCGAGGAGCTGGCATTTGGTGCCGACGTGCGCTTCTTTTTCCCCAAGTCGGCTCACCAACATTTAGAAAAGGCGCGCCAGCACCTGGTTTCATCAAGCAGAATCGATCCCTGGGAAACAGAGGTCTTAACTAAAGACGGACACCAACATCCGGTTATTGTCGGTCTAACAAAAAATGGACCGGCCGATCACGACTGGTTAATATTTTTCTTCGACCTGAGCGCGCGCAAGCAGCTGCAAAAAGAGCTGGCCATTCGTGAATCTAATTTGCACACTCTAGCTGAAGCGATACCACAGCTGCTCTGGGTCTGCGACGTGGACGGTTTGATTACTTACGCCAACGGTGGCTTTCTTGAATTTACCAGACTAACACTTGATCAGCCTCTCAATTGGACATCGCTGCTTCATCCCACAGACAAACTTGATTTTAATGTCAGCGGTTTTTCTGTCGGCGAACTTTATGCCGACTTCCAGTGCGAAGTGCGTTTGCGCGGCAATTTACCAGGCCGAACGCGCAACAATCACTCAGCCGATAGCAATGGAGAAGCTGATAACGGTGCGCTTTATGACGAAGGCAGTTACCGTTGGCATTTACTCAAAGTGGTGCCATTTTTCAGCCCCGGTACCGCATCGATGAGTTGGCTAGTCATTGCTACAGATGTAGATGACCAAAGGCGAGTGACTGAAGCACTGCTGGCCAGCGAAGAACAAGTGCGCATTATCGCCGATGCCATGCCGCAAATAGTATGGACTGCCGACAGCAATGGCACGATTGATTTTTGGAATCACCGCTGGTTTGAATACACAGGGCTGACGGTGCCTCAAAGTTTGCACGGCGGCTGGCGACTTCTGATTCATCCTGATGACCTTTACAATTACGATCAAAAATGGCGGCAAGCAATCGATACCGCTGAGCCGCTAGAGACTCGCTTTCGCCTCAAGCGCGCTCTGGGTCTGACGGTGCGAAAAATTATGCCACCGGGCAAATCAGCCACAGCAGCCAGTCGCCGCGATTATCTCTGGCATTTGTGCCGCTCTGTGCCGGTAAAAAATTCGCAAGGTGAAGTGTTACGCTGGTTCGGCACCTGGACCGAAATCGACGATCACAGCGGTGAGTAAAAAATCTACAAAAAAAGGTAACCAAAACTTATGGCCATGACCTCTTTAGTTCGACCTGAAGCGAAGATTTTGCGCACCTTTCGCGTGCGGGTGATGGATAAGCCAGGATACCTTGGTCAGATTGCCACCAGGTTGGGCGAATTGGGCGCCAACATCGGCGAAATCAGCATATTTGCTCAGGGCCCTGATTTTCTTGTGCGCGACATCACTCTTTATCTTGACGATGACAATCATTTAAATCACGTCGTAGAAGGTTTGAAGACTCTGGCTAATGCCAGTCTGGAAGCGGTTATCGACCCGGTTGAGCAAGCCCATGAAGGCGGTAAAATCGCCATCAGAAGCAAAGTGCCTCTGACCAGCATCGCTGAGATGCGCAAAATTTATACTCCCGGCGTAGCGCAAATTTGCAAATTGATTCAGCAAGATATCAGCACCAGCCGCACTTATACTGCCATTGGTAACTCAGTAGCAGTGGTAACCAACGGCACGGCGGTGCTCGGCCTCGGCAATATCGGCGCTGTGGCGGGAATGCCTGTCATGGAAGGCAAATCAGTTTTGTACGAACAACTGGTTGGAATCAGTGCCATTCCGATATTAATGAACAACACTGATGTGGAAAGTGTAGTGGCCACAGTTAAAGCTATTGCCCCTACATTTGGTGCCATTCATTTAGAAGATATAGCCGCACCGGAATGCTTCGAAATCGAACGGCGCTTACAAGAAGAGCTGGATATCCCGGTTCTACACGATGATCAGCACGCCACAGCGGTAGTTGTTCTGGCCGCATTGATTACTATCACTCAGCGCAACGGCGTCGATCTGACAGCCAGTAAAGTGGGCATTATCGGCTTGGGCGCTGCTGGATCTGGTATCGCCCAGCTTTTACTTTCTTATGGAGTCAAAGCCGTTTACGGCACCGATATTCGAGAACCGGCCAAACAAAGGTTAGCCACTCTGGGTGGCACGGCCATGACCCTCGCTGAAATCATGAACAAATCTGACGTTGTGGTGGCAACCACAGGCAAACCCGGTTTAATCACCCCTGAAATGATTCGCCCGGGTCAGGTCATTCTCGCCCTGTCAAATCCGGACCCTGAAATTAAACCGGAAGAAGCAATGAAACGGGGTGCTCTTTTTGCCGCCGACGGCCGCACCATAAACAATGCTCTTTCATTTCCCGGATTGTTTAGAGGGGCGCTCAGGGCCCACGCCACGCACTTTACTGATGCCATGAAACTGGCGGCAGCCCACGCAATTTGCGGGCAGACAAAAATGGACAATATTGTTCCCAGCATTCTTGACCGAGAAGTACACGAAAGTGTGTCTAATGCCGTAGCTAATGCTGTTTACCTCGAATCTAATTTGTAGTCGGCCATATCCTTTGTTAGAGTCTACAGTATGGACGGGCCACAGGTAATTTTCTGCCCAAATTTTCACCAGACGAAAAAACTAATGCGCAGGCGGCCAATGACGCCTCAAGCGATGGCTCGCGCCATGATTTAAGCGTTTCCGAAATGCTTTCCGATCAAGCAAACTTATTGCTGGGTGCAGCCAGGGAAGCACCAAAAGCTTTTGTTGCTCGAGCAAAATCGGCCACCGGCGACCAGCTTGGCCAGACAACCTTAGAAGTCGCCGGCAGTGTTGCCATCGGAGCAGCATTCGCCCTGGCTTTAAAGAAACCGCAGGTTCTGGGCAGGGCACTGGCACCTTATGTGGAAGGCACAGTGGCTAACGCCGGCAAAATATTCGGTGCTGTGGCTGTCTACGACATCGGGTCAAAAGTTGGTGTGCCCGCTTATGACCTCTGGAAAAATCCCAATAATTTTCAAAAAAGCAAAAACGAATTGAGCAGCAATTTTGGCCATATGGCATTCGATTATCCACTAATGGCAGCATCTGGACTTGCTGGTTTTGGCATCGGTGGAAGAGCTGCTCGTTTTAGCATGCGCCCACGCCCTGAAGTGCCTTTTGCCGAAGTTGCTCGGCCGCTCACTTTTGACAATTTATCCAGCCAGCTAAAATCAACGAGGGCCTCAGAACAGAATGTTGTAGCCTCAGTGCGCGTAGATAATTTCTTAGGCAGAGGCAGCAATGGCGCCGTCTACAAACTTGATTTTACCGATGACTTTGTCGTCAAAGTAGCTGAGTTCGGCCGCCCTAAACCGCAAGGCGGCAAGCTTGAGCCTGTAGTAGACGCCATGCCTGATCACAATGTTGGTCAGTCTGTGGCCAAGATGGGCGACTATGAAATTCTCAAAAAGCAAAATGGTTTTGCCGCTGGTGCGCCGAGTCATTCGGTGAGAAAAGAAATCGGCCTGGAAGCAGCTGAAGCTCTCTTTGCCAGAAGTATCAAGAGCAGCGCGGAACTACCGCAAGCGGCTTATGATGATCTGGCCAGAACGATGATGGCCGTAGAAAAACACGGCATGCAATTCGACCCATCTAAACCGGGCAACATCTTAATTGACCCTGTGGGCAAACGTTTTAACCTGGTCGATATCGGCCGCTCCGACATTTCCCAACCTTACAGACACACTGTGGCCGACATCATTGTGCCTCTGGTGGACAACTATTTTGTCGGTTCAGTCTTACCGAATAAAGGCAGTACTTATCAACAATTGCTGCAGCAAATAATCACGAAATCTACTCTAGCGGCTGAAGCAGCCGGCATGCATAAGCGACCAGAGTTGGGCAGCAGTTTATCTTACAGCTACAAATTGGCCGGTCTGCCGGAGCCCGTCAATTAGACCAGAACGTCGCGCTCAGAAAAAGAACAGGTTGTCTCAATCGCGCCTTGGCCACATTAGGCACGGTGCTTGCTGGCGCAATATTTTAACGACCGGCCTGGCGGAATGGACTGACTTCGTTATTGATCACGCGATTGCTGTTGCGGTTGTTTTCGTTGATGATGGTGCCGTCCTTGTTAATGGTCGTTCCGGCAGCAGCACTGGCATTGTTTTGCCCTTCGAATGCGGCATTTGATTGAGCCGACATTTTCGGCTCGTCGATAGTGGTCTTAGCTGAGCTGACATAACCAGGCTGCAAATTGCGCTGTTCTTGAGTTAGAGCACTGGTAGATTTTTTAGGTGCAGCCTGCGCTTTCACTATTTTGCTCTTGCTGGTTACTACCAATTTATTATCGCCGGGTGCAGCTTGAGCCGCTGTAGCAACCATAAGTCCGGTGGCTACGGCCACCGTGAACAATCCTGATCGTTTAAATATAGACATAACTAATTCCCATTGCCTCGTATGTTCAATTTTCCATAATGCGAACTCTAGACGCGACGGGTCCGCTCGTTGAAAGTTCCGCTGATAAAAAGCGCAACATCCAGGATGCTGCGCCTTTTAAATTTTGACGACACTCAGGAGAAAGCGCCGCTCAAATATTTAGATCATCAGGCAATGAACAATGACAGAGAATCAGAGATTAATGATATTCGACTAGATTCTGAAGAACGGAGTTTCAATCACTTTGTCTGACCAGTACACTTGAATTTGATACTGCCCTGGGCCGACTTTCACCGATGGCGCCACCATGGCACCATCTTGATTGGTCATGCGCGAGAAAACCACACCGCGGTCTTGTTCGTTGATTCGCACTTCCACTTCAGGAATGGCATTTTCGTCTTTATCTTTTGCTTGCAACAATACTCTTAGATTGTTTTCGTCAATCAGCCAACCGAGATTGACTTGAATGCGCACATCATCAATGGTGCGTTCAAATGTACCCATCGATACCAGCTGCGCGCCCACACCACGGGTAGCACCAGCAGGCACCATTTGCTGCCATTGCTGAGCGCTGAGCATGTCTTGCCATACCGCTGCGGCAGATTCGCGGGCCTGGCCCACCAGATCACGCAGGGCAAATACTGATTTTTCGGTAGCGGCAGTAGCCTGGGCCACGGCCACAGTAACTGGGCTTATAGCTTCGAGCATATTGCCGGTCACTCTTTTGACAATGGCCTCATCTTTTTTAGTCAAAGGCATGAACTGGCTGGCAGTCCACATGGCCTGGTCAAATAATTTGTTCTCTCCAGGCAAAGGCAGCTCCTGGAAATTTTCCTGGCAGAACTTTTCGAACGAAAGAGCACATGCGCTCTCGTCTCCGTTTGCCATAGCCTTTGTTAATTGGGCTAGTTTGTCGTTAAGGGTAGTCATTGCCGTCTCCTGGAATTAACTAATGCGCTTCTTGCTGGTCCATCTTGTCTTTGAACGCTTTTAGGGTTCTCACAATTCTCTTGTCGATGGTATCTATACTCTTCGCATCCATTTTTAGACATGCAATCAAATCTTCTCGCTTATAACCTTCAACATATTTCAAAACGAAGCAGGTACGGTGAATACCGGCCGGCAAGTCATCGAGAATGCGCTCAACCAGATCATTAATTAAAGCGCGGGCGGCGGGATCTTTTGCCCCGCTTCCGGAAGAAACCACATTATCGCCACCAAGTAAGTCATCAGCCGAGCGGCTGTCGTCTTCATCGAACATCGAATCGAGCGAAGTTGTGCGGTACTGGCTGGTGGTGGAAGGGGCGTCATCGAAAGCTTTGCCCGGCGAAAGGGTTTGCACCGTCATGACGCTGCCGTCCAGGGCCACTTCGCTAATTTTAGGCTGATTTTGCGCCATAGCGCGGGCGGAAGCCGCTGAAGCAGCAGCTGCTTTTTTAAGTGTTTCGGCCACATCTTTGGCGTCGTCGTCCAGTTCAAAATCTGTATCAATATTAACTTCGCCCGCCGCAGAGCCCGGTTTGATCTCGCGCTTTTTCAATGCAACTTTATGATAACGCTCGAGATTTTGCGCAATAGCTTTGTTACATGCGCCAAGGCAGTAGGGCGCCAATTTTGCTTCAGGATGGCCGGGGTCGAAATGCTTCGTTACCAGAACTAAAGCATTCTGAAGGATATCTTCGATATCCTCATCTGTAGCGATCCGCGCGCGCGAGCGGATGTAGCGCATCATCCGCTGAGGAGTAAAGTTCATCTCCCCTTTTAGAAATGCTCGGCTTTCCTTATTATTCATACTGTCCTGGCGCTGATATTTATTCCGTCCATACTCACAGGAGTCGCGCCTGGCTGTCTTTTGCTGCTCACGCGGCGCTCACAATGTTAGCAGATTATAAGAGAAAGCCGCTCGCCGTGAAAACTATACTTGAGCGGCTTTGAAATTGATGAACCCCATGAATGTCTTACCACCCGTGAATTCCAAATATGTCGTAATGCTCGCAGCCAGCGTATTACTATCTGCTGCAAATGCTATGGCAGCGCACGCCGCGCCTTTAGAGCAGTCTAAACTGGCGTCCGCCGCAGCCATCCCGCCTAATACAACACCGGTGCGTGGCACCTATAGCCCGCCTTCCAACTCACCTTCTTCGGGCGCAATCAGCCCCCCTGTCACTTCACCTGGCCTCGGTAGCGGCGATTCCTTTGGCAATGACATGCCTTCTTTGCGGCCCATGCGTTTACCAGGGCAATCAGATCAAGGCAGCCCCACCACCGACGGCCAGAGCGGCAGCGGTGCAGTTTCTGGCACCATTCAATTTACAGAGCAGCCCAGAGGTGGCGGCAGCGGTCTGTCTATCGTGCAAGCCCTGGACGAAGCCCTGATAAAAAGTCCCCGGGCAGCGGCCATACGGTCACAGCTGCAGATTACCACCGCCAATTATGCCGACGCCGCCGCCGGACCAAACCCTGGCTTCCTCTTTGACCGGGCACCGCTGGGTGAACAGGTCCGCCGCATCGGCCCCACATTTACTATCGAAGGGCCATGGAAATTAGTCTTTCGCCTGCTGGCCACTAAAAGGCTGGTAGAGCAAACCAAAACTGACCTGATGACTTCAGTTTGGGCCCTAAGAGCCGATGTACGCAGGGCCTATACAGAAGTGGTGGTGGCGCAAGAGACGGTCGAAACGCTCAATTCGTTGTTTGAACTGGCCAGCCGTTTGCTGGAAGTGTCAAGCAAGCGCTTTCAAGCAGGCGACGTGCCTGAATTAGACGTGCTCAAAGCTCGTCTGGCCACCTCTCAATCAGACGTAGAGCGTCAGGTGGGAATGCGCCGCGTCATTCGCGCTAAACAGCAACTAAACGTGATTATGGGCAGAAATCCGGAAGATCTGGTCAACATTCCTCGCTTGCCGGCATTTCTCGGCACCAGCCAGCCCAAGCTCGACCCTTCACAAAAAAGTCAGCTCCTGCCTGATTTTTCGCTGGAGCCACAGCCTTTGTCATCATATATACAGAAAGCTCTGGACCAGCGGCTGGAACTTAAGAGTGTTTCTCAGCGTGTGGCTTTGAATAGAGCGCAAATGCGCACTGCCATTGCCAACGTAGTGCCCAACCCCAGTGTCAGCTTCGGCAACTCGGTCTCAGGCAACGCCCCTACCGGCCCAAAAGTAAGCTCGGTATTTTTCACAGTGGTGGCAGAGGCTCCCGTCACCAATTGGAATCAGGGCGAAATTTATCGCTTAAAAGCCACAGCCACACAGCTTAAATATGAGATGGCATCGCAGAAAAATTTGATTACGGCCCAAGTTTCTTCGGCCTACAATAATGTGCTGGCCGCCAGACAAAAACTCAAGGTTTACCAGGAACACATTCTCGCCGATTCATACGAAGTGGCCCGCCTGGCGCGCCGTAGCTATGAAGTCGGTCAGTCTGACATTACTGCCACACTGCAAGTACAACAACAAAACGTGGCTGTACGCAGTCAATATTTAGACGCGGTGCGTGCCTATCAAGAAGCCTACACAGACCTGGAACAATCTTGCGGCAGACCAATTGAAACCTATCGCCCCATGCTTTAGAAAACTGGCAGTCAAAATCTCCGCAGCACTAGAACCGTGCAGTGGGCGAAGTGACAAGCGGAATTTTAAAGACAAAGTCGTTAAGCAAATTGGCCTCGGTATAGCCGTTCAAAGTATTGGAAGCGCGGCGCTGACCTAGAGTCGCTGTCAGCGGAATAGCAATGGCCGGCGCGATTGTATTGACGGCATCGGCAGTGATCATAAGAGCAATAGCTCTTTTGGTGATACCACCCTCAGTGCCGGCTAAATCAGACTTAGGCAATTTTAAAGCCGGAGTAGAACTGGAACCACGCATACTGAAAGCGCTAGCCAACCTTGGCTGAGCACCGGCTGGGGCAAAAGTAACGCTGCGGGCGTCACAGATGGTGATGCCAGTATCAGGCGAAAGTTTGACCTGACTAGCAGGAGCGCTGAAGCGATAGCTGCATGGCGAAATAATATTTTTGACGTTGGCCAGGGCAATGTTTCTGCTTTGACCAGGCAAAGTGTCAATTGAAATTTGATCTTTAGTGACGCTGACGATTTGCCCCTGATATGTCTGACCGTCAGCGGTCTCGATGGTTTCTTTAGCGCGTCCGCGGCGCAGATTTTTCAGCCAATCGCCGCCATTGAAATAAACCAGACCATTGAGCGATGTAGCAGCCGGGCTCGCCGCTGCGCCGGCAACATCGAGCTGAATCAACACGCCGGTGAGAACAGTATGGCGGTCGAAGAGCCATTCAGGAACAGCACCCACTTCAACGTTCTGACCGTCTACAGTGATTTGGCCGCTGGGCAGAAGCAAGCTGCCGATGCTGACTACGGGCAAGATGAGAGCGCCTTGAGCCGCTTTGCCGTCAGCCGCTTGTCTCAGTTCGACCGGTGCGGCAAAGGCACAGAGCGGACTGCTGAGCGTCAGGGCGCCGGCGACAAGTAGAAATAGGTTGGCAGATAACCTGGCAAATTGCCTTTTATTAGCGAACACTTGAGCCTCTCTCAAAAAATACATTTTAAAGCAAAGCAGCCGGCCGCAGAGGGTTTGCCTGGTAAATTTTGTTTTCGGGAACAGCACTCTCCTAATTTCGTCTCATTTTATAGTCAATGCTACAGCACGGTAAGGCTGTGGAGAACGGTATTTCACAGGCCACAGGGAGCCAGGAGGCTGCTATGGATTTGCGCTGCGTGTCGAAATTATTTATTCGCTACCACCTGCTCACCTTAGTGCTGTCTGAGAGCCAGACCGGTGTAATTACCCGACGCTCTGATGTCGTTTTAAAGCCTGTCGAACTGGCCGCGGGAGCCTGTATGGACGGTGTTTGCAGCTTGAACGGCTGGAAACCAGGTGATTCTTCCGGGGTGGCGAACTAACGAAAAACGGCAATCAAACAATTTATAAGCGCAGGCTTATGTATTGTATGCCACAGCCCTGAACTACCGGCGCCAGCCCTAAACGCAATCCAAATTAGCGCATCTCGCCACTTTTATCGTCATAGGCATGCTTGTTAATGAGCGTGTAAATCGTCGGCAGAACTATCAGCGTTAAAATCGTGGAAGTAACAAGACCACCCAGCACCACGGTGGCTAATGGTCTTTGCACTTCCGCCCCAGTGCCGTGCGAAAAGATTAGCGGCAGAAATCCGACCATGGCCACAAGAGCGGTCATGAGCACAGGGCGCAGCCGCACCTTTACTCCTTCAATAACAGCCTCGTCTACAGTCATGCCTTGCTTTTGCATCTGGCTGATGTAGCTAATCATAATGACGCCGTTCTGAACCGCCACGCCAAACAAAGCAATGAAACCGATAATGGCCGGAACTGATATGGGCTGCCCAGAAACGTAAAGTGAGAAGATACCGCCGATGATGGCAAAGGGAACGTTGAGCATAATCAAACTGGCATTGCGCAATGAATTGAACGAGGCAAACAAGAGAATGAAAATCAACAGCAATACTACTGGAACTACTATAGCCAGCCTGGCCATGGCTCTTTGTTGATTCTCAAACTGACCGCCCCAGACAATTGTATAGCCTTTTGGCAATTGAATGTCAGCTGCCACTTTGCGTTGCGCTTCTTCCACAAAACTGCCCAGATCTCGACCGCGCACATTGGCCAGAACGGCAGTACGCCTCTGACCGTCTTCACGGTTAATCATTACTGTGCCGCGCGCTGTTTGAATATCGGCCAGTTGCTTGAGCGGCACTTTGCCACCAGCGGGAGTGCTGACTAAAATCGACTCGATGTCTTCTTGGGTGTCGCGATATTGCAACGGAAAACGCACGAGCAAACTAAAGCGTTTGGTGCCTTCGAGGACCTCGGTTACTTCTTTGCCGGCTAAAGCCGTTTCAATAATTTCTTGCACATCATCTACATTGAGACCGTAGCGGGCAATGACGTCGCGCCTCAATTTGATGTTTAACTGCGGTAAGCCGAGAATGTGTTCGCGTTGCAAATCGGCCACGCCGCGCACCCCGCTCACGGCTTTTTCAACTTTGCTGGCGAGGGAATCTATGGTGATCAGATCTTCGCCGAATACTTTAATGCCCAGATCGGCTTTGATGCCGGCAATCAAGTCATCAATCATGTCGGCGATAGGCTGCGAAAAGCTGTAAACAAGCCCTGGTATACCGTCCAGTCTTGCAGCCATGGCGTTCACCAGAGCTTCCTTATCGTGATAATTCTTCCACTCTTCTTTGGGCTTGAGCCCGATATAAACATCGGCATTGTCGATGCCTTCAAGATCTCCGCCCATACCGCTTCGTCCGATGCGCGAGACCACTACGCTTACTTCAGGAAATTCTTTAATCGTTTGCTCAACGTTGGTGGCAATGCGACGAGATTCTGTGTGCGAGACGCTGGGCGAAAGCTTCGTGCGCAAAAGAATAGAGCCTTCATCTAAACTGGGAATAAATTCCGAGCCGAGAAAAGGCATCAATGAAAAACCGGCGCAGAGCACCACAAACGAAATAATCAAAGTCATCTTCGGCTTTTCCAGCGATCGCTTGAGAGCCGGTGTGACCAAGCTTTTAGACCACTCAATAAACGGATTGCGGCGCTCTCTGATTTTGCCTGTCAGAAACCAGTAACAGAGCACCGGAATAAGAGTGAGCGAAACAACCAGGGCACCAGTCAGGGCATAAATATAGTTAAGTGCAAGAGGCGTAAACATCCGCCCTTCCACCCCTTCAAGGGTGAAAAGAGGCAGATAGACGGCGATAATAATGACAATAGAAAAGAAGATCGGATTGCCCACTTCTTTGGCGGCATTATAAACAGTCTTGAGTCGATGCTTCTCGTACTCTGCCTGGGTGAGGTGGCCGGCATCAACTTTTTCTTGCTCTTCAGCCAGGTGACGAAAAATGTTTTCCACCATCACTACACCGGCGTCCACAATAACGCCGAAATCTACCGCTCCAAGAGTCATCAAATTAGCGGTGAGGCCGGTAAACTTCATCATAATGAAGCTGAAAAGCAGGGCCAGTGGTATCACAACTGAAACAATAATGGCGCAAGGAATGTGCAGAAGAATGCAACCGAGCACCAGAATAACCAGAGAGCCGCCCATGACAAGCACTTCTTTAATGGTTTCGATAGTCTTATCAACCAGCGCACTTTGATCGTAATATGTGATCAAACGAACGCCATTGGGCAATTCGCCTTTGATTTCTTCTAACCGATGCCGCACTTTTTCTACTACGGCTTTAGTATTCACACCTTTGCGCGTCATCACCATACCGGTCACAGTTTCGCCTTTGCCGTCCATTGACGATGATCCGCGGCGGAAAGCCGGACCGATTTCAACCGAAGCTATTTGCCCGATTTTAATTGGCGTGCCGTCTACCGATTTGAGCACGATATTTTTGATGTCTTGGATGGTATCGATACGACCTAAGCCGCGAATGACAATTTCTTCTCCGCCCCGTTCAATGAAGTTGCCACCGGCGTTGACATTATTGTTTGACAGAGCTTGTATGACATCGCGCAAATTCAAATTGAAACTTTTGAGTACGTATGGTGATACCAGAACTTGATACTGCTTGACGTAGCCGCCATAACTGACGACGTTGCCTACACCAGGAACAGCTCTCAGTTTGCGCGCCACTTGCCAGTCTTGGATGGTGCGCAGTTCAGTCAAGTCGTGCTTGTCGCTAACCAGATAATAATTGAGCACATTAGAAAAGGTCGAGACTACCGGGCCCAGTAGCGGCTTTGGTGAGCCCTCCGGCAATTCAATTTGCCCCAGTCTTTGCTGCACAATATTGCGCGCCCAATAAACATCTACATCGTCGTCAAATATAGCTGTCACTACTGAAAAACCAAAACTCGAATTGCTGCGAATTTTGTTTACTTTCGGCAAGCCGTTCAAGCCGTTTTCGATTGGAAAAGTAATGAGCGATTCCACTTCTTCAGCAGCCATACTTTCCGGCTCTGTAATAATTTGCACCTGCACGTTGGAAACGTCAGGAAAAGAATCTACGGCAATATTGGCTGCACTCCAGATGCCGAATGCCGCCATGCCCAGAGCCATGGCCAGGGTCATCAGGCGTTGTTTGAGGGCAAAGCGAATCAATTGAGAAATCATCTAATTGATAGCCTTCCTAGTGGTGGTAACTGAGTTCAGTCTTTAGCATCAAACTTCCCTGAGTAGCCACCACGTCTCCATCAGTCAAACCAGACGTCACTTGGTCATACTGCTCGCCTTGTTTGCCAAACTTTACCGTTCGCACTTCAAATCCGGTAGGCTTTTTAACAAAAACGATTTTGCTGCCGTCATATTCTTGCACTGCCGCTTTAGGACAGGCAAGGAAATTCTGCGAAGCCCCTTCTAAATCAATTTCGGCGTACATATTGGTTTTTAGTTTGCTGTCAAAATTGGCTAATCTAGCGCGAATCGGCACTGTGCGCGTGTCTGCGTGCACGTTGACGCTAATGTAGCTGATTACGCCCGTAAACTCGCGATCAGGATAACTTGCCACTTTAATTTTGACCGTGTCGCCAAGTTTGACCCGCTTCAAATCAACTTCGGGCAAGTCGGCCAGCACCTGCACATATTTAAGATCGGTGAGCTTAAACATAGATTTTTCCGGCTGCACCACTTCGCCTACAGCACAGTCATATCTGCTGAGATCACCGTCAATCGGTGCGCTAATTTGCACCAGACCGTTGATATCGCCGCTTGTCAGCATCAATTGAGTCATATGTTTGTCAGCGCCAAGAAAATCAAGACGTTTACAAATGGTCTGTAAATGCTGTTTATCGCGAGTTACTTCAGCCATTGCCAACTGATACTCACGCTTCATCAAACCGCGGTTCTTATACAACATTTCTTCGCGCTTCAAAGCTGTTTGAGCCTGATCAAAAGCTACTTTCGCTTTTGCGTAAGTAGCCTTTGCCGAAAGGAAATCTTTGGTAGCGGCTATTTTTTCACGATGAAGATCTTCTTGTCTTTTCAGCTCTTGCTCAGAAAGTTCTGCTTGCACTTGCGAATTTTGCAGATGAGCCTGGGCTTCAAGCAAAGCCTTGGGACGTTCTAGATGCTCTTCGTAAATCTGGCGCTCGCGTTCAGCATGAGCTTCGGCAATGCCAAGCTTAGATTTGGCTTCAACCGCTTCACCCTGCAGATCGCTGATTTGGGGGCTATCAATCAAGGCCATGATTTGGCCCTTTTTCACCATAGAACCCGGCCGCGCAATAATTTTGGAGATTCGGCCGGAGATACGAGCACTGACATCAACTTCTCGGCCATAATCGGGCTCGATACGTCCCGTTAGGTGCAGCGGTACCACTACGTCGCGCTTCTGCACAACTTCGGTCTTGAGGTCGATGCGTTTCGCCACTTCGTCGGTCACGGCAACAATTCTTGGCCCCGCCGGCACTATGGCAGCGGCATGGTCTTCTTTATGCGCCTCAGGCTTTTCGCCGCCGCAACCGCTTAAAAAGAGGGCACCGGCGCAGCCTATGGCCAGCGAAAGGGCAAGCACGCCAAGATGACCAGGTTTTGGAATTGATTTGAAGTTAGAATTAGATTCGTATTGCACGTGATTAACCATTATTGAAGAGCATACAGGAAGGTCATAAATTTGCTAGTAAATTTGCCGTTAGAGGCTTAACTGTGCAATGGTCAGTAACACATGCGCAAGGCTGGCGAAAGAAACTTTGTAGAATCACATCAGCTGGGGTTTTATGCGTTTAGATAGGTGGCTTAAAGTTTCGAGGTTGATTAAGCGCCGCACGGTGGCGCAAATGGCCTGCGATCAAGGTCGGGTCTACGTCAACGATCGGCCGGCCAAATCAGCCACCGAGGTCAAGATCGGTGACAAAGTGCATTTGGAGCTGGGTTCCAAGGCCCTTACAGTAGAAGCGCTTTTGCTGCCGCTGAAAAATGTGCCGGCTCAAGATGCTTCTACTCTTTACGAAATCATCCAAGAAATCAGAAGGCCACCCGAAATACTCGAGTGGCTTTCAGAAGATGATCATTACTAGACTGACTAGATTTAGTCGATGTACTCGCGTAATCGGCGACTGCGATTAGGATGCCGCAACTTACGCAAAGCTTTAGCTTCAATTTGACGAATGCGTTCTCGAGTGACACCAAAAAGTTGGCCAACTTCTTCTAAAGTGCGCTGACGTCCATCGTCAAGGCCGAAACGCAAACGCAGAACATCACGCTCGCGGGGCGAGAGACCGGCCATCACTTCAATAATGTCTTCGCGCAAAAGCTCTTGGGTTACAGATGATGCTGGCGTTTCAGCTTCGCGATCTTCGATGAAATCACCAAGCTTGCTGTCTTCTTCTTTACCGATGGGAGTTTCAAGCGACACCGGTTCTTGCGCTACTTTGACGATTTCGCGCAATTTAGTGATGCTGATTTCCATGGTGGTGGCAATTTCTTCTTCGGTGGGCTTGCGACCTTTGTCTTGTGCCAACTGACGAGTAATTTTTTTCAGCTTATTGATGGTCTCAACCATGTGCACCGGAATACGAATGGTGCGAGCCTGGTCAGCAATAGCTCTGGTGATTGCCTGCCTGATCCACCAGGTAGCATAAGTGGAGAATTTGTAACCGCGCTCGTGGTCGAATTTTTCAGCAGCTCGAATCAGGCCCATGTTGCCTTCTTGAATCAGATCAAGAAAGAGCATGCCCCGACCGACATACTTTTTGGCGATTGAAACCACCAGTCGCAAGTTGGCTTGCACCAGTTTACGTTTGGCAATGGCACCACCGGAGCCACCCATCTCAATTTTACGGGCCAACTCAATTTCTTCACTGGCGGTCAAAAGTGGAATGCGACCGATTTCTCGCAAGTACATGCGCACCGGATCATCGGAAGATAGCCCTTTTGAGACTTCTTCTACAAACTCTTCAGGATCGCCTTCGACTTTTTCGTCGAAGCCTTCCAGCATAAAATCGCCACGATTTTGAGCACCGGCGGCCATCGGCAACTCTTCGCTTTCGTCGCTGCCATCAGGCACAAGCAAGTCTTCCAAGCCGGCGCGATCGCGCTCTTTTCCGACTTCTTCCATTTTGTCTAGTTTCGAAATGAAACTATCTTCTTTTTCCTTGCCCTTACTCACGCGGGTCTCCATACTCTGGTATTGAATTCATGGTATCAATCTTTCGCTTTAACTCTTCGATATCTTCGAGAGAGTCTACTTTCTTCAACATCGATTCCAGTTGAGTCAGCTCCATCATTCTACTCTGCAATGCGGTCTGGTCGCTCACCTGGTCGGCTCTGGCCAAAAGTGTATAGGCGTCCGCTGTCAAGAGCGCCAGCCGTTCCTTTAAGATTCTTGCCCAGGATTCTTTCAATACAACCTGAACCGGTGGCTTTTGTTTTCTAAAATCCTCGGCTTTGAGAATAATTTCCACCAGAGCCCGGGCAGCGTCGGGGTGAGGAGCCATTCTGTCCATTAAGCTGTTTTGTAAATCTTCCATAGTATGGAAAGTCGTGCCGATACCTTCCAGCCCCTCTTTGATCTTGCGATGGGCAATATTGAGCAGGGTCTCGCCGGCCAGGCGCTCGAAAACCACCTGATAATCTTCTCTTGAGGTCAAATAGAGACCAAGCAGGTTGCGCTCGGCGTCAAGGGCGCCCGAAACCGGGGCGCTGCGGTGAATGCCAATTCCACGAGCGCCCAACGGCATAGGCAAACCCTCTTCGTCGGCAATGTCTTTTTTATCTTTGTTTTTCTTCCAATCTTCCTTTTTAACAAACTTTTTCTTGAAGCCCTGACCATTGCCGAGTGCCTGAGGATATCCGCCGCCGGGTTGGTCCATATTTTGTTGACCACCGGGTTGATAAGGGCTTTGCTGATAGCGTCCGGGCTGGTCAAAGCGATGACTTTTGCGGTACTCGCCCACATCAGACAAAATTTCTTCTTCGCGCAAACCGAGCCTGGGCGCCCACTGGCGAACATATTCACCACGGGCGACAGCATTTTTCATGGAAGCGAAAATCGGTACAACCGCTTTAGAAGCGTCAATGCGGCCCATGGCAGTATTGAGCTCGAGATGCAACACCGCTTGCTCCAGGCGATATTCCACCATTGTGGCTGCATGAGTGATGGCATCGGCAAAAGCAGCTACCCCTTCCGGGCCTGCACGTAAGCATTCATCAGGGTCTTTGCCCCCGGGAATTTTCAAAACTTTTAAATCAATACCGACGCCTTCGGCGATTTGATTCAAAGTGTCGCCGCCTTTCTCAATGGCGCGGGCACCAGCAGCGTCAGCGTCGAAACTGAGATAAACACGCTTGCTTTCGGTATAGCGCACCATCAGCTTAGCTTGCTGTTCGGTCAGAGCCGTACCAAGAGTAGCAACAGTATTAGTGAAGCCATACTGGTGAGGAGTAATGGCGTCGAAATAACCTTCCACCACAATGACGCCGTCGTTTTCTTTAATGGCATCTTTGGCTAAATTAAAAGCAAAAAGATTGAGGCCTTTGGTGTAGATGGGAGATTCAGGGCTGTTGATGTACTTGACTTGATCGTCACCTAAAGTTCTGCCACCAAATGCGATGACACGACCGCTGTCATCACAAATGGGAATCATCAGTCGATTGCGAAATAAATCATAGTGACCGCTGCTCTCGGCCCGTTTTTTAACCAGTCCTGCCTCTTCTAAAGTAGCGGCCGATACGCCGGTTTTGCCGCTTAAATAAGTGAGCAAACCGTCCCAGGCATTGGGCGCGTAGCCCAGTTTGAACTTTTCAATGGTTTCGTCACTGAGCCCGCGATCGCTCAAATACTTACGCGCGATCGCGCCTTCTTGCTGGTCTTGCATCAGGCGAATGTAATATTCGCTAGCCTGCTGGTAGAGCAAAAGAATCTGCGAACGACGGTCGTACTGCTTGCGCTCGATTTCGGTTTCGACTAATTGCACACCATATTTGCGTGCTAATTCTTTGACCGTAGCAATAAAATCTAGACCCTTGAGTTTTTGCACAAAAGCAAACACATCGCCGCCTTCACCGCAGCCGAAACATTTAAAAATGCCTTTGTCGGTATTAACGTTGAACGATGGGCTTTTCTCATTGTGAAATGGGCACAGTCCTCTATATTCCTTGCCGGCTTTTTTAAGCACAACCGCTTCGGAAATGACATCGAGAATGTTTGCCCGCATTCTCACTTCGGCGATGACTTCTTGGGTCACACCACTCAATCGTTATATAACCTCGACCAAATCATCTACCAGACTCTGTGTTTATAGCACGCAGTCAAGATCGAACTGCAAAAATCGCCCGGCAAAAATGTCAATGCCAAAGTTAAATCGCAGCTTGAAAACTAGAGTGCTGCTGGACATACTGCCAAATGAATATTCAAGTATATATAATTCGCCAGAGACTAAAGAACTGCCAGACAAGTGAACTTGGGAGATGCCGATGAAAACGCTAATCAAAAATGGACGAGTAATCACAGCGGTTGATGATTATCACGCTGACATTCTGGTAGAAGATGAACGCGTCGTTTTGATTGGTGAAAGCCTGGCCCACCTTGAAGCTAACTGCGACAAAGTAATCGATGCCAAAGACCGCTATGTAATTCCCGGTGGCATCGACCCACACACGCATATGGACATGCCTTTTGGCGGAACCACATCGGCAGACGATTTTGAAACCGGCACCTTTGCCGCGGCCCATGGCGGAACCACTACCATTGTCGATTTTGCCATTCAAAGCAAAGGCCAATCGCTCTACGAAGCCTTAGACACCTGGCATGCAAAAGCCCAGGGTAAAGCGGCTATCGATTATGGTTTCCACATGATCACAACCGATCTGCCCCGCGAACGCATCAAAGAAATGAAAAAGTTGATTCACGATGAAGGCGTCACCAGCTTCAAAATGTTCATGGCTTATCCCGGCGTGCTCTTAGTTGACGACGCCACGATTTTTCGCGGCATGACCGCCGCCGGTGAAGAAGGCGGGCTGATTTGTATGCACGCTGAAAACGGCATCGTCATCGACGAAATTGTTCGTTACGCCGTAGAAAAAGGCCACACCAGCCCGAAATATCACGCTTTGACAAGACCGACTCAGGCAGAAGCCGAAGGCGTCAACCGCGCCATCAGGCTAGCTGAAATGGCCGGTTCACCGGTTTATATCGTGCACTTGAGCTGCCACGACGCTTTAAAACGTGTCAAAGAAGCACGTGATGAAGGCATTGCCGCTTTCGCCGAAACTTGCCCGCAATATTTGTTCCTCGATTACAGTGCCTACGAAGGCGAAGGTTTCGAAGGCGCAAAATATGTGATGACACCGGCATTGCGTGAAAAATGGAACCAGGAAGAATTGTGGACAGGCCTGCGCATGAACGATTTGCAGGTAATTTCTACCGATCATTGCCCCTTCTGTTTTAAAGATCAAAAGCAATTAGGCAAAGACGATTTCAGCAAAATTCCTAACGGCGGCCCCGGCGTCGAGCATCGGATGAGTTTAATTTTCAACGGCGGAGTTGTGAACAACCGTATTACTTTGAATAGATTTGTTGAGATCACCTCTACTGCAGCGGCAAAAATCTTTGGACTTTTCCCAAGAAAGGGTACCATTGCCGTTGGGTCCGATGCTGACATCGTTGTTTTCGACCCTAACGCGAAAATGACCATCAGTGCCGCCACCCACCACATGCGCGTTGACTACAGTTGCTATGAAGGCAAAGAAGTTCAAGGCGTGGCCGAAACCGTCCTTTCAAGAGGAAAGGTGGTAATCGAGAAAGGCAAGTATGTGGGCAAGAAGGGCGATGGCAAATACCAGAAACGCTCAACTGTGCATCATCACACCACTGAATCAGCCTATGCCAAGCTGAATAGCTAGAGGGCAAACGGCCAAAAAGAAACTACAATAAGAAACTAGAATAAGATAATAGAATCTAATACTCAAATTTAAATTGAGCGGGGACAAGACACTGGAAACTAAAGCTGAGCATCCTAACAAAACAAGGACGGACCAGATGGGTTACGCCAAAGAGTTCACCAAAATGGTGACTGAAGAACGTAATGATCAGACCAATGATCTCGACGTTTTAGATACAGTCGAACTGGTCAAGTGTGTCCAGAAAGAAGATTTTTTAGTCGCTCAGGCAGTAGAAAAAGTCAACGGTGAAATTGCTACCGCCGTCAATTTGATTGTCGATAAACTGAGAGCCGGCGGCCGCCTGATTTATTTTGGTGCCGGTACTAGCGGACGCCTCGGTGTGCTTGACGCCACCGAATGTCATCCTACTTTTGGCGTTGGTCGCGATGTGGTGCAAGCTTGCATCGCCGGCGGCAAAGAAGCAATGTTCGTTTCTTTTGAAAATGCTGAAGATTCTCGAGAACTGGGCGAAAAAGACGCCACTGAAGTCAAAATTACCGCTAACGATGCCGTTGTCGGCATCACTGCCAGTGGCCGCACACCATATGTAATTGCCGCTCTGGAACTGGCGAAAAAAGAAGGTGCCGCTACAATTGGTATCGTCAACAATTTCGATTCGCCTTTGAATAAAGTTTGTGATGTGGTGATAGCTCCAGTAGTGGGGCCTGAAGCACTGACCGGATCTACTCGGATGAAAGCCGGCACCGCTCAAAAAATGGTGCTCAACTTGCTATCTACCTGCACCATGGTTCGCCTGGGCAAGGTTTACGAAAACTTGATGGTCGACTTGAAGCCCACCAACGAAAAGCTGCGCGAAAGAGCGGTTTCGATTATCGCTCTGATTTGCGATGTGCAAAGACCGATTGCTGAAGGGGCACTGGTGGCTTCTAATGGTCAGGCCAAAACCGCTATCTTGATGCTCAAACGTAAAATGGGAAGGGTGCAAGCCGATGAGTTAATCAC
This sequence comes from Candidatus Obscuribacter sp., assembly GCA_021772135.1. Taxonomy (GTDB): domain Bacteria; phylum Cyanobacteriota; class Vampirovibrionia; order Obscuribacterales; family Obscuribacteraceae. Next base: position 6,383 of record JADYXQ010000228.1, on the reverse strand, counting down.
CAAATCTGGTGGCTCATTGCGTCAAGCGCTGGCTGCTGAAGTCGAGCATTCTTAGAATCTAAATGCCTGACCGCATAAGCGATTTCGTTGCCCTTTTGCAAAGTGAGATCGACGCGCTCAAAAAAAGTACGGTAGCCATTGATTTGTCTGCCGGTCTTTTATTGGGGCAGCAGGGTCGTCAATATCTCTACAGTTTTTCAGCCTCGAATCTGCTTGAGGAGCCTGAAGAAAATGCTACAGCCAATATCGAAATCGCCGGCCAGAATTTCGACTGCATTTTTCTCAATGCTCAAGGCTTGAAGATAATCGTCGCGCTGCCGCAGATATTTGGCGAAGTAATTCCAGCAGCAAAACTAACAGTCAATGGCTGGCTCAATTTGCACCGGCTGCAAGAAAAACTGCGCGCGGCAAAAAAAACTGGGCAAGATTTCAAATTAGCTGAAGAAGTGTTTAACGGCGCAGCCAGGCCCTTTGGCGCAGTAGGAAGCAAAGCAAAATTTTCATACGAAGCAAAAGACGCGCCTGATTTTTCTCAAGGGCAAGCAATTGCTAATTCTTTTTCTAATTCACTGGCAATAATTTGCGGCCCACCTGGCTCAGGTAAAACCAGTACCATAGCCAGGCTTGTGGAAGCACACGTTAATGCCGGCAGGCGGGTACTACTGGTCTGCCGCACAAATGGCGCTCTTAATTCGGCCCTGACTTCTTTAGTAAAGCCGCTGGCAAAGAGCGTTTACGGAGAGGGCAAAATCATTCGCCTGGGACAGGGCGATACAGGCTTATTTAAGCAATATCCGCTGCTTGAACTGGATGGCGCAGCAGCAGCAGTCAACGCCCAGCTTGTGAAGCAGCGAGAAGAAGTGGCAGCAAGGCTTAAGCCGCTGCAAGATAATCTCCATCGCTGCCAGAATTTAGCGAGCACAGGCGAACTGGTAAAAAATCTAGAGCGCGAAACTCAACGTCCTGAAAAACTTCTATCGCAGCAAGAGCGCTACCGGCAGTTAAGCGTTGAAATAGGCGAGACTGAAGTGCGGCTAAAGGCGGCGCATCAGTACCTTGATCCACACGTGCGCGCCACACACATTCACGATTTGACTCAGCGTATCTCCACTCTGAACAGACATCTGCAAGAAATAACCAGCAATGTGCAAAACCTGGCAGCGCAAAATGCCGCCCAGATGCAAGAGCTCGGGCAAGCAAATTTTGAATTAGCAAGATTGATGGATGAAACCGGCCTCACCCCTGGTGATGTGGGCCAATATATTGATGTGGCAAATAGAAAGTTAGAGCAATTCGATCAAAATTTGACGGCTCTTGACATAGAGATTGCAGCAGCGGCACAAAAAACCGTCAGCGCTGCTCAGGTAATCGGCACCACTTTAAATGAACTTGTCCTAAGTCATCTACTTACAGATGAGACTTTCGACATAGTGGTGCTTGACGAGGCCGCTACGGTGCCCCTGCCGCACCTGTACTGGGCTTTATCGAGAGCAACCATCGGCGTCACCCTGGTGGGCGATTTCAATCAATTGCCGGCCGGGCACAGCCAAAATATTTTTGATCATTTAAACGTCAACACTCTGGCCGGTGCCGGCAGCAACAAAATTATCTCGCTGCTCGATACGCAATATCGAATCGCACCAGAAATTGCCCAGGCAGCCAGTGCTTTATATTACGGCGGCTTACTCAAAAGTGACGAAACCACTTACCAAATCGGCCTCAACGACTCGGTCTTCGCAGCTGCACGCCTCGTCATCGTTGATACTTCGGCAGTAGATCCCTGGTGCATAAATGCGGCGAGCGGCAGTCGCAGCAATATTTATTCGGCTGGCCTGGCAATTAATTTATGCAGACGTCTACTAAACGAACATGCGCAGATTACTGTGGGCCTGACCACACCCTACAGCCATCAGGCCGAAATCTTGGGAAAAACACTGGCAAGCGAAGGCAATCGAGCGCTAAGCGGAACGATGAAAGGTTTTCCCGCTGTTCAACCTACAGTGATGATACTTGACTGTGTGGACGGCAAAGGCAGCAAAAGATCGTGGCTTGATGACGATTTAAGTCGTCAGGGCAAAAACTACGACCAGAAAAATTCAACCGTGCCCCAGTTACTAAATATGTCTTTATTTAGAGCCCAGGCCGCTTTTATTATTATCGTCAATTTAAAATATTTCGCTGAGACGCAAAAAGGCACCACTTTCATGAAGTTCTTAGCCCAACTGGCATCGGCTGGTGCAGTAAAAATAGACTGCAAAAAAGTCGATGATTGCTTTGCTGCCAGAAATACGAGAAATACTGAAATTGCCGCTGCAAACGACTTCTGGAAGGCCTTTGGCCAGGACTTATTAGCCGCCCAGCATTCGGTTCTTTTTGTCAGCCCCGGACTTACTCTCAACCGCTGTCAGTATTTCTCGGAGCAATTAAAAGCCATGGTAGCCCAAGGTCTCACTGTAATGGTTTACACCAGGCCAGCCGCCGAGTTACAGCAAGAGCATGAGGCGCGTGAAGCAGCTTCGGCCATCGCTCACCTGAAGAATATTGGTATTACCGTCAAGGAACGCAGCAATCTGCAGCAAAAAATAGCATTAATAGATGAGCGAATTTGCTGGGAAGGCGGTCTCAATATTCTCGGTCAGGGCAGTTCGCTTGAGCATATGCGCCGCTGCAAGAGTGATGCGCTGGCGGCAGAAGTCAGACGCGGTCTCGCTCTTTAGACAACCTATAGCTTTATAAAAATCTTGACGCCGTCTTGACGTGGGCTAACGCATTCTAATTGCGTTACCAAACAGCTCCTTTTGATGGTTGAGCAATACGAAAACGATCAGCTCGTTCTCGATATTAATCCTGAAAATATCAAAGAAGTTATTGATCAGGCCATCGCCACAGTATCAGGTGTTGCCGAGGCAAAAAAACTTATGGTAAAAAATGCGCGCAATAAAGTCACTTGATGAAATAGAAAAGCAGCGGATGGAAAATCCTCCGCTGCTTTTAATTCAGACAACTAGATTATTAGACCGATACTGAAGTCGCTGCTTTGGCAGCTTCGGCGCGGTGAGCGCTTAAGGCTTCTTGCAGCTTGGTTTCGTCGTTCTTAGACAAGTTTGTTTTCAAAATTGTGCCACCAGTGCCTTGCAAATCTTCGAGCACTTTGTCTGTAGTCATTTGACGAATCAATACACACAAAGCTGATGTGCCTGGTTGAATCTGTGCGCCCAGATCTTTCATAAATTGGTCGTTGACACCAATATCTTCCAGGGCTCCCGTTGCCATACCTGCAGCGGCTCCCACGGCCATCCCGAACATAGGCACGAGGAACAGACAGCCAATCAATGTACCCCAGAACCCACCTTCGAGGGCACCAGCAGCGGTGGTGTTGACGATCTGGTGCAATTTAACTTTGCCCTTCAAATCGCGCACAACAACTACAGCGTCTTCCAGATCTACCAGATATTCTTTTTCCAGACGAGCCAGTTTTACTCTCATTTCTTGAGCTTTATACATATCGTCGTAGCCGATTACTACTAGCGTTTCCATTCTCGCATTCTCCTTAAAATCAGTGTGCAAATATGGCGCCAATCGGAACCACAGCCGAACGTCCTATGGGGCCGAGGTTAGCACGACAGATATTGGCCCTGCATTAGATCGGGCGGAATAAAAGATTAAGAACGCGCTTGGAATCAGTGCTTGGGGCGCAAATGCTCACTACGGCGTTCGGCGATAGTCATTATTTGGTTACAGCGCTCATCGGCCTCTGCCTGAATTGCATCTTTCTCGCCCTGCTGCAAATCAACAAAAACAGTGCCATCGGGGCGGATATACCATTGATTGCCGTGCACAACTGTGTTTCCTCAAGAGCTTCCTGACCTCAAATCTGTTAAATCTGGTTCTACCGGCAGAACCAGATTTAACCATTCACGAGACTTGCAACATGAGGTTATCTTACTTGTAAAGCAACCGACAAGCAAGTTGAGAAAATGCCAAAAACTCAGTCCCACTGCTACACAAGAGCTTAATTATCACGTATTAATCCTTTGCTTTTACCGCCGCGGGAGTAATTTATGTCGCTTGAACAGTACAAGACTTTGGGAAACTCAGGCCTGCGTGTCAGCCCATTTTGCCTGGGAGCGATGACCTTTGGTCTCGACTGGGGCTTTGGCTCATCTGAAAGCGAATCGCATCAAATTCTCGACCACTTCTTTGACCGGGGCGGCAATTTTATTGACACCGCAAATGTTTACACCAAAGGTCACCCAGAAGTAATTCTGGGCAATTACATCAACCTATCGAAGAAACAATGCAGACCCTGGACGATCTCGTGCGTCAGGGAAAGGTGCGCTACATCGGATTTTCCGACACACCGGCCTGGAAATGCGCCCAGGCGCAAACCATGGCCAAACTGCGCAGCTGGGCTCCACTTGTTGCTTTGCAAATTGAATACTCGTTGCTCGAACGCACCGTAGAAGGCGAGCTCATTCCTATGGCAATGGAAATGGGTCTGGGGGTGACCCCATGGTCACCGCTTAAATACGGCATTCTCAGCGGCAAATACACCAGAGAAAATCGCCACAAGATTGAAACAGACAGAGGTGACTGGGTGACCGGTCATCTGGCTAAAGACAAAACTTACGATGTCATCGACGTATTGATAGCCGTGGCCAAAGAAGTTAGCGCCAGCCCTGCGCAAGTTGCCCTGTCGTGGCTGCAGAGCAAAGCCGGCGTGGTGTCGTCTATTATCGGAGCGCGCAAATTAACGCAGCTGGAAGACAATCTTGGCGCCCTCGATTTAAAACTGTCTCCTGATCAAATTGCCAAACTGGAAAAAGTGACGGAACCCAAACTCAACTTTCCTGCCGATTTCCTCAAAGGTGCCGGATCTTTCATGGCTGCCGAAACCAGCATCAATGGCGAACTTAGCAGTGCCAGTGCCCTCGCTCCCAAATCAGACGCCGAGCGTTATGACAATATGGTTGGGGCCAAATACTAGTAATGATAATCAGGCTTTAGGATACAAAATCATCTGAGTGCAACGGAAAAGAGCAATGGTTTTGCCGGCTTCATTTGTCACAACTGCGTCCCAAACTTGGGTCATACGGCCGCCGTGAGCAAGCCTGGCTTCGCAAGCGACATAGCCGCTTTTAGCTGTGCCGAGAAAATTGCTTTTTAGTTCTATCGTGGTAAACATCTCTGCACCAAGAGGTAAATTAGCCACTGTGCCGTAACCACATGCGGTATCAGCCAGGGCAATGACGCTGGCAGCATGAAGGAAACCATTGGGCGCCATGAGCTCCTGGCGAACTAGCATGCGAGCGGTTAGCACAGGCCCATCTACCGAAAGAATCTCGAGGCCAATCAGCCCGGGAAAAGTGCCTTTACTGCGCTCATTGAGAACCTTAATCCAATCGACTGCGGCTCTTTCCTTTTCTCCCATTCTTTCCACTTATGGTTACCTGTTTCTCTCAGTATTAGAGGCGCTACTTATAAAACCCGGTGCCTGCAATCTGCGCAGAAAACTCTCAGACCGTTAGGGCGAAAGAAACGAATCTCATTCCACTGGCGCGAATAGCTGATGTACATGCGATCGTCGGCCACTCCGCGATAAGCTATGTGCACCAGACCCTTGCAGCAGACCACTTGCTCTTCGGGCTCGGTCGGAGCTGCTTTTTTCTTGCGAGCCAGCGAACGAATGCCAGCCACCAGATCCCGGGCACTCAAGGCTTTTTTGCCGCCGCTTTCGTCTTCAGATGGCACCACTTTCGCCTCCTTTTTGACGCAGGGGCAGCAAAATAACAAAAGTCGACCCGCGACCCACTGCCGACTCAACTTCTACTGTGCCATGATGCCGAGCCACAATTTCCCGCACGATAGCTAGGCCCAAACCGGTGCCGCCGGTCTCACGTGTGCGAGCCTTATCGGCTCGATAGAAGCGATCGAAAATATGAGGCAGGTCGGATGCATCGATACCACTGCCGGTGTCTTGGATGCGAATTTCCAAACGCTCACTGCCTGAAGCGCGCACCATAATTGTAATGGCGCCACCGGCCGGAGTGTACTTCACCGCATTAGTAAGAATATTGATGAGTGCCCGTTGGAGCTGGCTGGTATTGCCGGCAACCACAAGATCTTGAGCAGCGGTGGCTTCAAATTGAGTTGAGACCGCCAGTTCTTTTTTATCCGCTTGCGGCCTGATCTGGTCCACCGAATCGCTCACCAGCTGAGCCATGTTCACATCTTCCTGCCAGCCGGTTTCGCCACCGCTGTCGAGCTTGGAAATGTCGAGCAAATCTTGAATCAAACTTGTCTGCCTGTCCACGAGCCGCTCCAGCGACCCGAGAAATTGCACCCGCAATTTTGGATCTTCAGCCGCTCCGGCCTGCAATGCT
>JADYXQ010000227.1 GCA_021772135.1 Candidatus Obscuribacter sp. | reverse complement strand
GCCTCTAAAGGCGTCGCTGAAATTAGCAACAGCAGCGATGTTGCTCACGGCTTTATGCACACCGGCCGCCGCTCTAGCCGCAGGCGATGCCAATCAAACTTCGAATGTCGGCCCACTGGGCCAATTTAAAATTCAAATCAAAGAACGAAACGGCGAATTTCACAATAGACTTCTGATTCGGCGCGGCCATCGCGTTCTACTTGATCAAAGCGCTTATAACATTGCTCTCGTTGACCCGGCCAGCGGTGAGCCCAACTTAGGTTTTACCGGGCGGGGCAAGCTCAAATTGTTCGACCTTACTGGTGATGGCGTAGATGAAATTATCATTCGCCAGTGGTCAGGCGGCGCTCATTGTTGCTACACCTACGACATTTATTCACTAGATGCGCGCTTGAGCCATATCGGTCATTTTGCTCTCGGTGACGGACACATGCTCACAATGCTTTCAACAAAAAAACGGCAGATGCTGATACTGGAAGACTCAAGCTTTCGCTATTGGCGCTCGAACGTTTATGAATTTCCCAAAGTGCCGCTTACCTGGCGCAATCATGTTTTTGTCGCAGACAAAACTATGATGAAAAATCTTAATGCCCTGAAACTGGATAATAAGCTTTTGCAAGAACTGCGCCAGAACTCCGGTGAAAATAAATCTGAGCCTTTATATCGCACTCTCATACAGCTTTATTATTCGGGCCGCGCTTCAGAAGGGCGAAAGCTAATACAGCGATTGCACGGCAACGACGAAACCGCGGCAGCACTGCACAAAGATTTTGTTGATCAATTAAAGCGCAGTCAATTCTTTAAAGCAATTCTGTCGCTGAATAGTAGCGTTCTTTGAAGTTTTGCATGTCGATAATCTGCACCTTGCTGATTGGCATCAAATCTGCCACCACAGCTTCAGTACGAGGCTGCAATCCAGGTTCACCATGGCGCACAATTCTATCTATCCGATCAATAGATTTGCGAGCCCAATCGACACCGGCACGAATATATTTGGTGTCTTTGGGATCATCAAAAAACGAGTCGAAATAAGAAATATCGGAAGTGCCTGAATAAACTTGATAGAGGCCGGCTCCGCCAACAAGCATCCACGACGGAATCTCAAGACACTCACCAACAGCTCCGGCCAGCCAGTTGCCGAAATTCTCTCCCGCCGGATTACCCTTGCATTGCTTCAAATTTTTGATGTCGTTGGCGCCATTCGATTTTTCAGTCTCGTAATACCAGGCGATTTTTGCAGCCAGGCAAGATATGGAATCTTTGCCATAAGTATCTTCTATATTCTTGCTGGCCAGACGGGCGCGCAAGAGAAAATCCACGGGTTGAATTCCCTTCGGAACAGCAGGCAAATCGTATGAGTCGGCCCAGAGATTATGTGACGGGCTATCGCCGCAAGGCGTCACTGCGGCGTCGTCTTGCGACTCGGGGGAATATTCAAAATGCGAGGGAGAAATTGGCATGGTAATTCCGGTTTGTTTTCATAGTGAAACAAGCCTACATAACAATAACGTCACACACTTTTAGCTCAGTCAGTCAGAATCTGTTGGCAATTGAGGCGCAGCCGGCACCAGAAGCAGTTCTTTAATCTCCACCGACTTAATTGTCAGGCCCCATTCGCGCGTCTGTTTTTCCAGAGTCGATTTAAGAGTTTTATTGATGTTCTTTTGCTCTGACTGCAGAGTTTGCAGATCATTATTTCCCAGCACTGAACGCAAAACAGTCTGCAAAACTGCACTGGTGCTCTCTTTTGCGTCGGTCACTCTTGTTACGGCCTTTTTCGCGTCGCCCACCTGAAACAAGCAAATAACAGACACGTTCACTGTTTGCCGCTCTAAAATTGTCACCGTTATGGTCGGAGTTTCAACCACCATCACGCGCATGTCCACAGTCTCTGCGCTTTCAAGCAGCGGCACAATCAAATGTGTTCCCGCACCTTTAGTCGCCACAACCTTGCCGAAGCGATAAATTACCAGTCGGTTACTGTCCTTTACCACCTTGATGCCCGACATCAAAAGCATGACGATCAGGACCAGTATTCCACCAAGAATTTCCAACTTCGCCCCAGGCCAGGTAACTTTTCGCCGATCGATACATTTGAGTGTATTCCCCCTTTCGGGTTTGTAGCCGTCATGTAATGTGGAATATTGCAAGGGGAAGCGGAATGCCAGAAACTAAGCCACCAGGAATAATTCAACAACTTCGCGCCCGGGCCGCTCGCTCCACTGAGCCTACGGCTGACGGCGGCGTGCAGAAGCGTGGCATATTATTTCTGCTTTTCGGCGTGCTTTTGCCGCTGACGGCTATGTTGTTCGAGTGCACTTTCCATTTTTGCGCTCAACACTTTTTTGACCCTTTTCCGTCAGCCAGTCATGTTGTGCTTTTTGCACTGATTCCTCTAAGCAATTTTCTCGTCTGGTTAGGCACCAGGCGCGATCTTTCCAACCATTATGCCTTTATGTCGCTATGCAGTGGAATGGCTATGGGTGTGAGCTGTCTATATACGCTCATGCTTTTGCCGCTCACTCCGATCTCGTGCTTCTTTACCCTGGCTTTAGGTTTGGGCCTGCTCGGTTTAGCACCTCTGCTTTCAGTGCCCTGCAATTACATTGCCGGCAAATCGGTTTGCCAAATGGCCGCGCGCAAAGGCACTTATTTCAATGCCCATCAGTTTGAGCACATGGGCCACATGATTATTCTTGTGATGGTGATTGCCATTGAACTACCCTCAACATTGACACGCATAAATTTGAGTCGGGCGGCCGACGAACATCCAGCCATGGCTCAAGACGGCATCAATTGGCTACGCAAATTCGGAAGTAGAGAAGTGTTGTTGCGCGCCTGCTACGAACGCTCGGGCCGTGCCACAGACATACTCGGATCGCTTTATGAAAGCGGTCATCCGGCAGGCGTCGATGCGGCCAGGCGTATCTTTTACAAAGTCAGCGGCAAGCCTTTTAATTCTGTGCCAATTCCCAAGTCGGCCCGAGCGACAATTCAACATGCCGGTGTAATCGATAATCCGGCCGATCTCAATGCCGGCGTCGCCGATGAATTTGATATCGATACTGACATTGCCGGCGAGGCAGTGAGCGCAGTGGCCAGAGGCTTGTCGTTGACCGATTCGAAACTTGACGGCCAAATCGATGCAACGGCGGCCACCGCATCACTTAACTGGTCAATGGCTTTTACCAATGAGGGAAAAATTGACCGCGAGGTGCGTGCCAAAATTTTGCTGCCACCACAGGCAGTGGTGACAAAAGCCACACTGATTACTGGAAAAACTGAACGTGACGCCATCATCATGGTCAGGGGAAAAGCCCGCAGTCGTTACAAACAGGCGGTCATGGCGCGCAAAGATCCCCTGTTGGTAAGCACTTGCGGCCCAGATCAAGTGCTGGTTCAATGCTATCCGGTGAGCGCGGGAGAAACGGTCACCATTAAGCTGGTGATGGCTGCGCCAATGGAATTAGACAAAAATTCTAACGCCTTTTAAACTTACCGGCATTTCTAGAGCGTAACTTTGAAGCTGAGGCGCCAAACTCGGTAGACGTGCTCTCGACTATGCCGCTTTCGACTAATATGACGGCAGAAAAAGATCAACCTTTTCAGTTGGTCAACAAGGTCATACCGGACAAATTGGTGTTGATGCAGCATATTACCGGCAATCTGAACGCCGCACAGCTAGCCGGTTGCAATGCCGTCGTTACAGCCGACCGTGACAAAACCGTTAAATCGGCCTGGAGTAGCTTAGAGAATTGTCGATCAGGATCATATGTCGAGCGCGCCCTGCGGCAAAATTTGTATCCAGGCATCAAACACTGGATCATCGTCGTTGACGGCTCTAACGCCATGCAAGACTTCATGCCGCAAATAGCTGAAGCTTTGAAGTCGGTACCGCCGTTTACCACTGTTGAAATGAAAGTCGTTGGAGAAGCACCGCGCCAATATGCCAGTGCAGAAGAGCAGTTGAAAAACTATCAAGCAAAAGGCGGTGAAGATGATTCAACCGTACTTAACGCAGCACTAACGAAGGCAATGGAGACAACGGACACGTCAGTTTTGTGGATTCACGCCTCGCAACCTGTAAGCGTAGGCAACAGCGAGACAGTGTAAAGCGCAATTAAATCGCGCTTTACACTGGCCTCTGCTTTTCGATTTGCAAACAGTAGCCGGGCCAAATGAACTTTTCAATGGGCTCAATAATCATATTGATTTGGTCAGAGTACCTCGCTCAGGCTCGCTCAAAGCTGACCTGATATCGCTATTTTCTACTTGCGGCAGCACCGCACCGGATGCCGATATTGGCTACCAAGATGAATATACAAATAAGCCCGTAACGAACAAAGATCTTTTGGTTGATCATGTCAATTCAATTGAAGTAGACGAGCGGCTGGCCAAGATTTGGGCTAATAACAAGATTGACTTTGAAGTGCGCAATCAAGGTTATTCTTTCGAAGCGGTTAAACTTGCTCAGGAATTTCAAATTGTGAGCCCTGTTTCCAGTGCCATTGTCGTTGAAAAGCCTACAGTACCACAACCTATAAAAGTAGTGGCACCCAAATATTCGTTAGCGAACGTATTGCCAGGCAGCACTAACGGCTCTCAACGAATGGAAAAAAAACATGACAGCTTTGCCAGCAGCAGAGAAGAAGCTGGGGCACCGGTCGCCGCCACTAGCAATGCTAAAGACGCAGAGGAAGTGGCCATCGGCATTGATGCCACCGCTAGCGACGATGAAGGTAAACCAGTGCCTGAAGCCGACACCTGGTTGCTGTTGGCTTTGATAGCCATACTTCTGCCCACCTGGTTGCTTAAACGTCGGCAGCTCAGATG
>JADYXQ010000226.1 GCA_021772135.1 Candidatus Obscuribacter sp. | reverse complement strand
TGCTGGAAGCGCAAAGGGCGAATATTTCCAGCCAGGAACGTTTGTCGTCCACTTGTTCCTGCACGGGAGCGGCCACTTCAACTGTGTCGTCGGAGACGGCCGGCATGGATTTGGGCAATATTTTGGTAATCGGTTTGGCCGTTGTATTATTGCTTTTCGCCGGCCCTGGTTTGACTGGCCGGCTGGGCTGTGCGGGCACTGGCGTGACGGGCGAGGTTGTCGCTGGAGCTTCATAACCCCAATCTTGCGCCGATGATGCAGTCGCCGTGGAAACCATGACCAGAGCGGTTAATGCAGTGATTGACAGGCTACGACTGGCGGCGAATTTAGAAAGATATGTGTAGAGTAGACAAAGAGGCATCAAAATAGTCTATAAAATCTTGGCTTTGGTGTGATAATATCGGCTAAGAACCCCGTGGAATCGGGTGTGAGAAACTTTAGAGCTTAAAAATTTCTAGAGCGTTCGAACGAAGTTGATGGATACAAGTTAAGAACACGGCACGGAGGCCGGTTTTTAGAAGAGGCGGCAATCATGTCATTACTCAAGGTTAGATACTACCCTGATTCGGTTCTAAAGGCTAAAGCCAAAAAAATTAGCATTTTTGACTCTTCAGTGAGAAAACTTGCACAAGACATGCTTGACACTATGTATGAAAACGACGGTGTTGGTTTAGCAGCGCCACAAGTTGGAGTTTCCAAACGGTTGATGGTCATAGACGTCAGCGGTGAAGACGAAACACCGCGGCCAATCGTTTTCATCAATCCAGAAATTGTTGAACGTGATGGTGAAATGACCGGCCAGGAAGGCTGTCTCAGTTTCCCTGATGTTTTCTTCGAAGTGAAAAGAGCCTCGAAAGTTGTAGTGAAGTTTCAAAATTTGAAAGGTCTAACTCTTAAGCTCACTGCCGACGGTAATCTTCTGTCACGGGCAATTCAGCACGAAATTGATCACCTTGACGGCGAGCTCTTCATTGACAAAGCGGTTTCTACCATCAAAGCTGATTTAGAGATGACAAAGCATGGCTTCCGCGAAGGCAATGTCGAAGAACTCGAAGCCGAGTGGAAAGAAGAGCAGACAGAAAAAGAAGAGCAACTGAAAACTACCGCCGTGCCGCAACCAGCCACGGAGCCTGTTGCATTCTAGAAAATACTGACTTGAGACTATGAGCAGCAATCATAATAAAATGCCGGACAATCGAGTTAGTGTAGTTTCATTTGGCTTCAAAAATGGCAATCCACCCGAGGCAAACGTAGTCCTGGATGTGCGTTTCTTGAAAAACCCCTTTTGGGTTGATGAGTTGCGGCCCTTGACCGGGCGTGACGCACCGGTGCATAAATATGTGATGGAACAGAGTTCTGCTCAAGAATTTATGGGCAACCTTTTTGCATTGGTATCACAGGTGATGCCGGCGATGTTCGCTGCCAAAACTGATAATTTTACTATTGCTCTCGGGTGCACAGGTGGCCAACACCGATCTGTTGCCGTAGCTGAAGAGCTGGCCCAGAAATTGCAATCAACTTATCCTCATTACGAAGTGTCACTTTCGCATCGCGAATTAGATCGAGAGCTAGAACAAGATCAAGATCAAAAGCCTTCGCTTGCCACGCCGGATCAAGAGAAATTAGCCCTGCAAGAAGGGGCCTGATATTGTCAAAACCAAAAAAATCGTTAGATTATCGCTTTCAAAGCTGGATGCTACCAGGTTTAAAACGTTATCTGGTTATTGCCTTTCTCGCTTTGTTCGGCATAATTTTCGGTGTTTTGCTTTTGCTTGACGTTCACCCCGTCGATAAAATGTTCAAATACTCAGCCAGAATTTCGAAGAATGTCCGAGTAATTTTTTCTGATATAGCTGAGGCTTTACCGAGCCAGTTGAACGGCATTGTTGTAGTCACCCTCTGCTCTGGCGCACTTCAGGTGGCCAGTGTACGGATGATGCAACAAGTGCTCGGTACTTATTTGCCCGAGCGTGAATCAATTCCCGATATGCTCTACCGAGCCCGCAAATTTGGTCGCGGCCCCAGAGTAGTGGTGATTGGTGGTGGCACCGGTTTGTCCAATTTATTGCGGGGCCTGAAAAAACATACTTACAACATCACTGCCATTGTCACCGTAGGCGATGATGGCGGCAGTTCAGGGCGTCTGCGTCAGGAACTCGGTGTCCTTCCTCCTGGTGATATTCGTAACTGTATTACGGCTCTGGCTGATGAAGATAAACTGGTTACAGATCTCTTTAAATATCGCTTCAAATCTGGTGACGGCCTTGAAGGTCACAGCTTTGGCAATTTATTTTTAACCGCGGTCTATGCCATCACAGACGGTGACATGATTGCCGCAGTGCGCACAGCCAGCCGCGTGCTCAATAGCTGTGGTCAAGTGCTACCGGCAACTTTAGACGGCCTCAATCTAATGGCTGAATTTGAAGATGGTTCAATAGTATGCGGTGAGTCACACATTGCTGCTGAAGGCGAGGGCAAGCGCATCAAGCGTTTGTTTACCGAGCCGGCAGAGCCCGAGGCTACCGCCGAGGCCGTGGCAGCAATTCTTGATGCCGAACTTATTGTTCTGGGGCCAGGCAGCTTATATACTTCGGTCATTCCCAATTTTATTGTGCCGGGAATCGCTGATGCTGTGCGCCAGTCTTTTGCTAAAAAAATCTATGTCTGCAATGTCATGACACAACCGGGTGAGACTACAGATTATTCAGTTGGTGATCATGTGGAGGCGATTCTCAGCCACTCTAAGACACCCTCTATTGCTGCTAACCGCTTGATGCACGGCGTGCTTGTCAATGAATATGGCCGCGTGGTTCCTGACCTGCCGTCTGGTTCTAAACCGGTTCGTTTTGATCCCGAGCGATTGAAAGAACTGGGCGTCACGCCTTTCCGTAAAGTTCTGGTCAGTGAGGAAGCGCCTACTCACCACGATCCCGCCAAGCTGGCCGAAGTAATTATGCAATTTTTTGCTTACAAATCAAAACGCAAACCACCGACAAAGTTAAAAGGAGATACTGCGGTAATACCGGAGCAGCCTTTGGCAAAAATTGGACGCAAACTTTAAACTCACGAGGTTCTTATGAATTCTGCAGCTCCATTAAAAGAAAGAGTAGGCCCAGCCATCGGTCGCCTGGCCAGTGGTGTTTATATCATCACTGTTCACGGCGAAGACGGCAGCAAAGACGGCATGATGGCCACCTGGATTACACAAGCCGGTTTCGAGCCACCATCACTGGTGGTATCGGTGAATAGAAAGCGCGATATTTTGCAGGCACTGGCAGTAGGCAGCAAATTTTCAGTCAACGTGCTGAGCAAACGCAATGTGGATATCTTCAAAGCTTTTGCCAAGCCACACAATGCTGAAAAGTTTGATGGTCTGACATTGAAAGATGATGTCAGCTCCGGCCCGGTTTTTGCTGATGCCGTTTCGTATATGAGCCTGGTGGTAAAGTCGCAGACAGAGGCCGGTGATCATATAGTTGTTGTCGGTGAAATTACCGATGGCGAATTGCTCAACGCCGCCGATGAGCCCATGACTCACCTGCGTAAAGATGGATTTCAATATTAGTTTGTTTTTGCTTCAGCAGTATGCTGCCCGGTATAGCTGAAAATTTGCCTAAGGAATTTTACAACCCAAAGGTTGTATATCTATACAACTTATAAGTTGTAAAATTTCGTAAGGGCGCAATTAGGGACCTCACACGTCAGACAACCCAAAATTTCGACGCCAATTTTTTTAAACGTTAGCCGAAATCTCGGCGTCTTCTCTAAAAATCTGCACCAGTTGTTCGTTGGCATCATCATAGCCCTGACGAATCAGCCTCTTCGAGCGCTCCGGGTCTATCTCCAGCAAGGTGACATTGACGCCG
The DNA here is from genome assembly GCA_021772135.1 of Candidatus Obscuribacter sp. Taxonomy (GTDB): domain Bacteria; phylum Cyanobacteriota; class Vampirovibrionia; order Obscuribacterales; family Obscuribacteraceae. Next base: position 6,234 of record JADYXQ010000226.1, on the reverse strand, counting down.
TGCTTGGGCTGAAACACTCTAATTTTTACTTTTTTACGCCCACGCGATTCAACAGAGCCGGCATCGATTAGGCGGTTATATAATTCAGCCGATTGCACTTCTTTGCGAGCCGAAGCATCGAGCACAATATCAAGGCAGCGCACTAAAACTTCGAACATGTTGACCGGGCAAATGTTGATGCGCTCAGGGTGCAACAACACCATATAAACCTCATCCGCACCCAGGTGAATGGCTGTTTCCATGGGGGTATTGCGCACCAGACCGCCGTCAATCCATAAACCCTGACCATGTATATGACGGGGAGGGAAGGCCATGGGAATTGCGGAAGTGGCCATAAGCACATCAATAAGTTCATTGGTGGACATAATGTCATCAATGGTTATCAGTCGCGTTTCCAGGCTGCAAAGGTCGGTTGTACACCAGCCAACTTTGGTGGCGCTGGCCTTGAGCTTTTGCAAATTGATTTCGCGCCGCAAGAGTTCTTCCAGTGGGTTGGTATCTAGTAAGCCTAACTTGTGACCGAGCACCAGTCGACCGATTTGATGGGCGGAAGGCAGGCCGAAAATGTCACGACTGCGAATAGAACACCACAGCTCTTCCAATCTGGTCTGATTACCTTGAGCATAAAGGCTGGCGTTGATGCCACCGATACTTGTGCCGAATGCAATGTCGAACTCGATGCCTGCTTCTTTAAAAGCTTTAGTGACACCGACCTGATAAGCACCCCGACCGCCGCCGCCCGGTAATACCAGGGCACGCATGGGGCGAACTTTCTCGGTTAAATTGTCGGCTGCCATTATTAAATTGATTCCTGTTGTATCTCTATCCTATGCTAAGGGCACAAAGCTGACAAGCGAGCAGTCCTATCAGGCGAGACAATTTTTGGTCTATTGTAAAATAAGCGGCAAAAGAGGTGATTATGGCTACCAACCAGGCTAACTTTTCACAAGACGATCAAGCTGTTGATGTTTTGATTGTCGGTGCCGGACCCACAGGGCTGACTTTAGCCAGCGATCTGCTGCGCCGCAAAGTTTCCTTTCGGATGATTGAAAAAGCGTCTGCTGCCACCACAATTTCCAAGGCCATTGTGGTGCATGCACGCAATCTTGAAATGTTCGAAAATTTGAAAGTGGTTGAGCCTTTTCTCAAAGCCGGCCTGGCCCTGCGCGGCAGCAATATTTTTGCAGATGGCAAGCGCATTGTGCATTTAAACCTCGATGAAATCGACTCGCATTTTAAATTCGCCCTGACTATTCCCCAAGATCAAACTGAAAAGATTTTGGCTGATCATCTAGTTGAAAACGGCGTGGCTATCGAACGTAATAAAGAATTGCTCTCTTTTGTAGATGATGCAGACGGAGTGTCGGCGTCAGTCGCCTGCACTGCGGGTGATGGCAGCATTGAGACCGAAATTATTAAAGCAAAATATCTGATCGGCTGCGATGGCGCTCATAGTGCTGTTCGTCATACGCTTGATTTGAGATTTACAGGAGTGGTCTATGATGAAAGTTTCGGAGTCGCCGATGTCAAATTAGAAGCCCTGGGCGCTTCAAAATTAGCTCACGATGAGGGTTATGTTTATCTATCGGAAGACGGTCTGTTAGCTTGTTTCCCTTTTGGCAACGGTCGCTATCGTCTGATCTTCGATATGCCGCCCCTCGGTAAAGACGAAGAGAAACGGCCGTTGATTTTCGAAGAAGTGCTGGCGCTAGTGAAGAAGCGAGGTCCGCAGGGCAGTTACAGCTTCTCCATTTCTGACCCTCACTGGATGGCCTGGTTCAAGATCAATCGACGTTGCGTCACTTCTTATCGCAAAGGTCGCGTTTTTCTCGCTGGTGATTCTGCGCATATTCACAGCCCGGTAGGCGGAGTGGGGATGAATACCGGTATGCAGGACGCGGCCAACCTGGGCTGGAAACTGGCTCTCGCTGTGAAAGAGCAAGCCGGCGATTTTCTTCTCGATAGCTATCACCTGGAACGCCACGCTGTTGGTCAGGCTGTGCTGGAAGGCACTGATTTTGCCACCAGGGCAGTGACCTTACGTAGTCCGGTGGCTAAAGACCTGCGCAATAGCTTGATGGGATTTCTTGCCTCTCAAGAAATTGTGCAGCAGCGCATCCTCAAGGCCGGAAGCCTGACTGGAGTAAGCTACCGCAAGAGCCCTCTTTCAAAAGAGTCGCATGCCAGCTTGAAAGAACTGTTGGAGCGCAACCTTCCGTTTGCTATGTCAGGTCAAACCCAGAATGATACTTCCGGCGAAAATCCGACTATGCTTTCCTGGCTTGACTTTGCCCGGGCACCTCTTGCCGGTGATCGCATGGTAGATAGAGAGTGTCAGACCCGTCATGGCGACACAAGGTTGGCGCTGCAAACGGCTTCTCCTAATTTTCAATTGTTGCTCTTCGATGGTTTCGAGGCCAGCACTAAAGGTTACGAGCAGTTTTTAAAAATTGAAAAAATGATGCAGGTTCAGTTTTTTGGTTTAGTAGATGTGCATGTCATTCTGCCTTATACGCAAAATTCTCCTGAGTATCACGCTAATTACGCCACTTTCAACACTTATACCTCAGTTTTGTTTGATTCGACTAAAGAGCTACACCGCGCTTACGGCGCCAGTTCCGAGTGCCTCTATCTGATTCGTCCTGACGGTTATATCGGCTTTCGCTCACAGCCTGTGGTGGCAGCAGATCTGGAAAACTACCTTAAGTCGATTCTCAAGTTGATCTAATAAAAAGCTGCCTACGCAAAAAAATGAAAAAAGCCGGTCGTTTTGACCGGCTTTTTTATTTGTCCATGCTGCTTAGAGTTATGCCTTAGCAGGCTGCTTCAGGGCCTCAGCTACTTGTTTGGCTACTTCCGACGGGGTCATGGCCACTCTTACGCCATTGGCTTTAAATGCCTCAAGCTTCGATTCGGCTGTACCTTTTCCACCAGAAATAATTGCGCCGGCGTGGCCCATGCGTTTTCCGGGAGGAGCGGTTTGTCCGGCGATGAAACCAATCACTGGTTTTTTGATATTTTTCTTGATGTAGGCTGCAGCTTCTTCTTCAGCGCTGCCGCCAATTTCACCAATCATCACGATTACTTCGGTGGCTGGATCATTTTCAAATAGTGATAGCAGCTCCTGATAGTCGAGCCCTTTAACAGGGTCGCCGCCGGTGCCGATGCATGTTGATTGACCAAGGCCGCTTTCAGTAAGCGCCAGAGCGATTTCATAAGTGAGAGTGCCGCTTTTGCTTACCATACCTACTGGTCCAGATTTGAAAATCGAACCGGGCAGAATACCAATCAGCGATTGTCCTGGGGTAATGATACCTGGGCAATTTGGTCCGATTAGTTTGGCACCTTTAGCTTTTACCTGGGCAACGAGCTTAGCTGTATCGAGTGGCGGAATGCCTTCTGTAATGAGCACCAGCAGTGTAATGCCGGCATCTAAAGCTTCGCATCCGGCATCAAGCGCCAGGTAAGGTGGCACGAAAATTACCGAGCAAGTAGCGCCGGTTTTATCAACGGCTTGCTTGACTGTATCGAATACAGCCACGTCATGCATTTTCTCGCCACCCTTACCGGGTGTGACACCACCGACGATATTGGTGCCATATTCAATCATGCGTTTGGTGTGGGCTGCGCCCATCTTTCCAGTTATGCCCTGGACAATTACTTTTGTATGTTTATCGACAAGTATCACGTCAATCTCCTTTTAGGCTTTGCCGACGGCAACTGGTTTTTTGGCAGAATTTTTAGAGCGACTAACCGCTTCTTTTACAGCTTCTTCCAAATCGGGATAAAGTTTGAGACCGGAGGCGGCCAACATTTTTTCAGCGATATCTTGATTGTTGCCGCGCAGTCTGACGACCATGGCGCGCTCAGGATATTTTTTCATGAACTCAACCAGGGCTCCTGCCACTTCATCGCAAGCGGTAATGCCGCCCAAGATGTTGAGCAGAATAACGTCGACATTGGGATTGTCGTTAACGAGTTCGAGAGCAGCCAGAGTTTTCTTCTGGTCCGATCCGCCGCCAGCGTCGAGGAAGTTGCCTGGTTGACCGCCAAAGGCTTTGACCATATCCATAGTAGCCATGGTCAAACCGGCACCGTTACAGAGAATACCGATGTTTCCGTCCAACTCTACCAAATTGAGGCCGGTCATTTTGGCTTCCCGTTCACGTGGCGAAAGATCGCACAAGTGCGCTTCTTCCCAACCGCGGAACTGCGATTGGCGATTAACCGAATCGTCATTGATGATGATCTTGCCGTCGAGAGCGACAACGTCTCCCCCTTCAGTAATGACCAGAGGATTGATTTCAGCTAAATCGAGGTCTTTTGATTCAAAAATTTGGTAGAGCTTGTTGGCGATATCGGCTACTTTATTTAAGTCGCTGCCTTTAAGACCAAGTTTGGCTGCCAGATTGCGTCCGATGTATGGCTGATAGATGTGAGGAATCGGTTCGGTCAGAACATTGTCTGACGACTCGATTTCAATGCCGCCCTCAGCAGAAGCGATAAATATCGGGCAGCCGCGGTCACGATCAAGAGTAACGGCCAGATAGAGTTCGCGGGCAATGTTCATGCGCGGCTCAACCAGAAGACTTTCTGTTTTTGAATCTTTGATGGCAAGTTTGAGCATGTCCTTGGCAAGGGCCATGCCCTCTTTCAAATCTTTAGGGAATTTGATGCCGCCTGCCTTACCACGTCCGCCTGCCAAGACCTGGCATTTTAAGGTGAGCGGGTAACCGAAATGGATTTTGGCCAGCTCTTCCGGTTTGGTGATGCGCTGTGCTGGCGGAACCGGGATACCGCCTTCGGCAAAGATTCGCTTGGCTTCGTATTCGTAGAGATTCAAGGTTTAATCCTCTTTGGACTTCTGGTGAGTTAGCACTTATTAAAAAGGTATGGCTATAAATGTAAGCGACTGCGGCGAAAAAGCTCTGGAACTTTATGATTCTTAAGTGTTCGGCAGCCCGCACGAAAAGATTTTGCGCGTTCTGGTAAGTATACTGATGGCCCGGCGCACACGGTGGCTGCTTGGCATGTGACGGCGGTTTAGTTGGCTGCGAAAAAGGTGGCGAAATGCGTATAGGAATCCTCACAGGCGGCGGTGATTGTCCCGGTCTTAACGCTGTAATTCGAGCGGTAGTACGCACCAGCGTCAAAGAATATAGCTCCGAGGTCATTGGATTTCTCGAGGGCTGGCGCGGTCCCCTTGAGAATATGGTCATGCCCTTGACCATGCAATCCACCGGCGGTTTGATTCATCGTGGCGGCACAATTTTGCGCACATCGCGCACCAATCCTTTCAAAGTCGATCGCGGCCCCGAAAGAATTTTGGACAACATGCAAAAAAACAGGCTCGACGCTCTAATTGCTGTGGGTGGGGAAGACACATGCGGCGTGGCCAACCGTTTATACAAAGAACACAACCTCAATGTGGTTTGCATTCCAAAAACCATCGACAATGATTTGAGCGCCACTGATTTTACCTTTGGCTTCGACACTGCGGTCAATATTGTTACCGAGGCACTGGATCGCTTGCATACTACCGCTGAAGCGCATAACCGCGTGCATGTCTGCGAAGTAATGGGTCGCGATGCCGGTTGGCTGGCTTGCTATGGCGGTATTGCCGGTGGTGCAGACTTTATTCTTGTACCCGAAAAACCAATCGAAGCCCAAAAAGTGGTGCAGGCAATTAAGACTCGCCATTCACGGGGCCGCGATTATTCTATTGTTGTCGTAGCTGAAGGGGCGAAGTTTGCCGAAGGCGAGGCCGGGGTTGAAGCCGGCGAAACTCCTGAGCAAGTAGATTCTTTTGGTCACAAGCGCCTCGGTGGTATTGGTGATCGCCTGGCTAAGTTGATTGAAAGCCAGACCGGTTTTGAAACCCGGGCTACAATTCTTGGACACATTCAGAGGGGCGGCTCTCCCACCGCCTTTGATAGAGTGCTGGCCACACGCTTTGGTGTCAAAGCGGCACAGTTGGTAAACGAAAAAAAGTTTGGACGGATGGTCTCATTGCAAGGCAGCACACTAACCGACGTTGCCATTGAGGAAGCGACAGGCACTTTAAAGACTCTTGATATGGAGCTTTACGGCGTTGCTGAAGTATTTTTTGGATAAGCGTTATATGCGCCGCTGCCTGGATTTGGCTCGCCAGGCCGAAGGGCGTACTGCGCCAAACCCCATGGTCGGTGCTGTTGTTTTGAATAAAGCTGGCGAGGTGGTGGGCGAGGGCTATCA
>JADYXQ010000225.1 GCA_021772135.1 Candidatus Obscuribacter sp. | reverse complement strand
GGCACAAAAGGCACGCCTAAAATCGGATAAGTATATGTGCGTGCGTAAGCGAAGAGTCCATTACTCAACTGCGCGCCAAAAAAGTTTATCGGCACGGGCAACCTGACATTGCAGCGAGTAGTCACTGCCACATAAGGCGAGCCGATGGGCGGCGTGACATAGATAAAATCGGTCGGTGTGGTGGCAGACACTGTCGGTTGACTGACAAAGAATCCATCGGTACGGTGAGAAAGGGCCGACTGCTGTGCCGCTGCTAGACCAGCTGCGGCAGTGCCAGTAGAAGCTGCTGCACGCGCCGCATCACGAGCGGCCGAATCAAGCACCGAATAGCCCCAGGTAACAATCAGCAGGTCAAAACCCAGTACCGCAAAAATAACAAACAACAAGCTGGTTATAGCCAACTCAATTGTGGTGCTGCCGGAAAACCGGCGCTTGCGCTTTCGTAAAGACATTTTTTCCATCCTACTGTTGCAGCACAACTAAGCTGCGAGCGATTGTTTGAAAAGCACTATTCAAATCGGCTGACTTGGTGACAGACACGTAAATGGCATTGTTGCCTGACTTGTAAGCAATACCAGGGCCTGAGCCACCTTTGTTATCGCCGAGCACCTTATCTTCTTGCGCTTTAATTGCGGCATTCTGAGAAAGACCAATCGTATAAATAGGAATGGATTTGCTCTTAGCAATAGCCGCTTGAGCATATGCAGCAGTCTCAGCTGCCGACGGACTACCGCCTGGTTCATTGGGCACGCCGTCAGTGAAAAGAATTATGGCACGCTTAGCCTGAGGTCTATGCTTGGCAGTATCTGTCAGCTCCTTGATGGCCGAGTCTAGAGAAGTCGCGATAGAGGTTTTGCCGGTGGGCCGCAAGGGCAAACGGGTGGGCGTGCCGTCGATACCCTCGGTGACAGCAGTGTAGTTTGAGACGGTTTTATCAAGAGCAATAAGAGGGACAGGAAAATTTGCAGTACCGCTATGAGGCCAGGCGGAGTCGCAATTATTGGTGGTGACGCTCCACGAAGAAGAGGGGCTGGTACCGGCTACGTCTGAAAAACCACTGAGGCCAAAGTGAGCATTGCTGGCGATATTCATTGTGTAATAGAAATTGTCTGCAGCCAACCTGGCTGCGGCAATGGGATCAACAGTTTTTTCTACCTGACTCCAATAGGTCTTGTAATAACCAGCCAGGCGAGGCGGCAACTTCGCATTAATAGTGGTGCCACCCTGACTCTGCAGGCAAATAGCATCGCTTTCCATGTTGCCGCGCGAGGCTTCAACGCAAGTTTCTGCCAGACTGAAATCATATGCACCAATGCTCGGCACTTTGACTACAAGATCGGTGAAGCCTGTAGCATTGGCATTCGGGTTGACACCATTGCCCTTCGGGTCGAGTGGATTATTCGGATCGAAATTACCAGGCGGCCATCCCTGCTCTGCGACTAAAGCACCGGCCGGATACTTTGTTGCGGTGGGAAAACCCGGGATGCTACCGGCTGCATAAGTGCTTTGATTGCCGCGCAATCCGCGTGCGGCATTGATAGCCGGATAGGGCCCTTCTGAAAAAGTGAAGGGACTACTATTAGATGGCGCGGGATACGAACCATAGGACAGATTCTGTGGCGGAATAGCGTTAAGCCCCGTGCCCGTGATTGGCGCACCAAAGGTGTTGTAGATACTTTTGCCGGAGCTGACAATTTTATAGTCAACTGTATTAATGGCGGGGCTCCAGAAACGATTGACCAGTACGATCGGCGTTTGATCATCCATTGAACCGGAGACATCGAAGCATAAAAATAAATCTAGCTGCGGCAAGCCGCCGTCAGAAACAGCAGAGGCAGTTTCAAGGGTGCCGATATCTAGAAAGCGTGACGAGAACACCGGCTTGTCTGAATAAATAGCTTGAACACGCATGGTTACAGCGTTTTTGCTGCCAGTGGCCACCTGCACACCGTTTTGATCAACCAACTTGATATTCAAATGAGCAACGTTGAGAGGCGGAGTGCCAAGGTTGGCAGCGGTATTTTTATTTGCCACCACATTTGACGCACTAAACGGGGTAGCCAGCACACTGTTTTGCTGGAAGGTTTGCACGGCGACGTCCATCGCCAGATCGTGCAATTGACTATAGGTGTAACCGGGTGGCGAACTGGCAAGAGCAGCAGTGCCGGCCAGAGTCGAAGCGTCGGTAACAGACTGCACTTGCGAACACATCAAAGTGTAGCGGGCAATTTCGAAGCCGACTAATGCCAGTGGCAAAATCACAAAGAAGGCCAGCACCATCACCAGTGCCACCGTTGTCATGCCGGCGCTGGTGCGCCCTTTCTTTTTAAACTTCCCTGACATAGCTATCTTTTCCTTATTCAGTCAGACCATTCGGATTTTCAACATAAGACTCGACATTCAATCGCAAGCTATATGGATCGGTTAAACCGGGAATGGCCATCCCCATCCACTTTGTGTCAAAGCGCACCAGCGGGTCGATGTCGGCATCAACTCTCATCAGTAAGAAGTAAATATTTTTAGATGTATCAACAGTACCGGCTGCAAGCTTGCTGGGAAAAGTCACAGCGCTTCCACCACTCAGTGGCTTAACTAAAACGAAAAGTGTTGGCGTCACTGCCGACAAGCCTGAAAATGATGCGAGGTTTGCCGTCAACGTAGAAGTGGCGCGGGCTTGAGCATCAGTAAAAGTAGGTGCTTTAGCGGCTTTGCGACAGGCTGAGTCGCTGCCGAAAAACAAAATAGTAGCTCGGTAGCCCATGCTCGTCATAATAATGAGGGGAAAAAGCAAGCCTATTAAAATTATCCACAGCACCGCCGGTAGTTCTGCCACTGAGTAACCGCGCTGACGTCGCGTCAAATTCTTTTGTTGGACTGGTAAATGGATGATCATATGTTTGGCGCCTCTTCATCAACTTAGCCAAGCGCCCATCAAAAGTCAATCGCCATTTCACGACCACTTCACGCACAGCGCCTGATCTTGCGTTGTTTTAAGCCACTTGAGTGCACTTCACCTACAGTTCACGCTTGTCAGCGACTATATAGTTGTAATGCGCGAGTAGGAAACAATGACTGATCCCCGCCCCATCATCGTTGCCGACAAAATAGATCAAGAAGCTTGTGACTTTTTCAGCCCACTGGCGTCGGCCAGTCCACTTACTCAACCTCGCGAAACACTCTTAGCAACTACCGTTCCGCCTGGGTCCCTCGCGTCAAGCGGCGACAACGACATTAAACCGGCAGTCGAAATAAAAAAAGCCGAAGCACTTCCGCATCATTTTACTAAGTACGAAATCGTCTCCGCCTTCATTGCTAAAAATGCCGTCCCTCTTGTCTGGATGGGCGTATGCGTAATCACCATTGCATCTACATTTGATCTTGTACGCGCTTTCTCAATGCAAAAAACTGAAGAAGCCAATGCTCTAATCGCTCAAGAAAAATATCAAGAAGCTCTAGCCAGCGCCACTCTGGCCGTGCGGACCAACCCATTTTCAGCACGAGCATACCTGGAGCGCGGTCGCGCCCTGACAAAGCAATTACGTTTAAAAGAAGCACTGGAATGTTTCAACAATTCGCTTGCTATCAGTAAGACTGACGCTATAGCACTTGATGAACGCGCCAGCGTCGCTTTAAAATTGAAATTGCCTAAACAGACAATTGAAGATATCAACAAACTTGAGAGTATGGCACCGCCTGAGCTGAAGTCGTATCAAATAGGCAATAGAGCCATTGCCTATTTTAGCGTTGGTGAATATCGCAAAGCGCAAGTAGACTACGACCGCGCTCTGGCCATGGACCCGACAAATTATAGTTTGCAGTTGAGTAAAGCATTTTGCCTGGCGCAAGATCAAAAATATGCTCAAGCATTGAGTGCTCTTGATGCGCTCAGCAAAATGGACCCAGACAATAACGAAGTGCTGACCCAGAGAGGCTATTGTAAGCAGAGGCTGAACGATCTCGTGGGTGCCCTGGCCGACTACAATTTAGCGATTAAGAGAGACACTACCACAGCCCGCTGGTTCGCCTACCGCGCCGGTCTCTTTATGGAAATGAAACAGCCTGAAAAGGCATTGCCTGATTATCTTAAAGCGGCCGATCTGGAACCGGAAAACGAAAGTGCCCAGTACACCGCAGGCAAACTCTGCCAAACTTTACACCAGACCAAGCTCGCCTTAAAATTTTATGATCGCATTTCGCACTTTCCCAATTTTCGCCTGGCTTTCAACAAACAGGTTGAGAGAGCCAATCTCAATATCGAAAGTGGCAATTATCAGAGTGCCCTAGCTGACCTGACAAATGCTCTGAAAATGAAAAAAGATCCGGAGACTTTATTCTTGCAAGCTGTTTGCTTTAGCCACATCGGCAACAGAAAAGAAGCGCAAACTGCCATGGAGATGGCCAGTAAAATGAGCGCGCCTACCAGCAAAGCCTATCTTTACAAGGCAGAAATCGCTTCGACATTGGGTCAAAATATCTCTGCTGTAGATAATTATTCACAAGTGCTGCGGCTGGAACCACACAATCAAAAAGCTTTAACAGCCCGCGGCAAATTTTATCTGGCTCAACAGCAGTGGGGTAGTGCTGAAACTGATTTCAAAAAAGTACTTGCCTTAGGCAACCACAATGCTGAAGTTACCAATGGCTTAGCTCAGGCTTCCTCAATGCTCGGTAAACGCGCAAAAATGTCTATCGATCTGCCAAAAGCTTTCAATGGTGATTTTAATAAATTGACTGACGCTCAGATCGCTAAAGATGGATACCGATATTTTAGTAATGGCGACATGGTCAAAGCGGCGTACTACTTCACCGAAGGGGTAGTACGTAAGCCAAACGATGTTGAGTTGCGACGTCTATTGGCCCATAGCCTGGCCGGCAGCGGCAGCCATAGCGATGCCATTGTGGCATTTGCCTCACTAGCCCAAACAAACTCACTCAAAGCCAACGACAAAATTGCCTATGCCAGAGAAATGGCTTCAGTTGGTCAGTACGATTCAGCCATTAAAGTTGTAGAAGAATTGAGAGCGTCCAGTACCAATCAATCGGTTTACGCTTATGAGCTGGCCAAGCTGCTTTCAGCCTCAGGCCAAGACGAAAAGGCAATGGCTCTTTGCGCCAGCGCCATGACGCAATCGCCTGCCGGTGACCGTCAGCAGCTGGAAAATCTCTATCAGTCACTCAGTAGTGAGAAAAACAAATCGGCTCATGCGCCAAAGCCACAGCCCAAGCCAGCAACCGAAGGCTAAAGGATGGCACTGACAAATTTCATTCGGAAGCCGCAAGTAAAAGAAGGCGGCCTCTCGCTGATTTTTGTCGTTTTTCTATTTTTTACAATCAGCTGGCTGGCACCTGAATCAACTCTACGCACCAACACAATCGAGCCGGTTAAGCAGTTCTATCTATTCTGGGGTCTTGATCAGAATTGGAAACTGTTCTCTCCAGAAATCAGAAAAATCAATTTTCATACCGAAGCGATTTTGACTTTTGCCGATGGCAACCGACTTATTGTTGAAATGCCGCGCATGAACAGACTTAATTACTGGGATCGTTTTCGCCTGGAAAAATTTCGCAAGTGGTCTGTAGATTCGCTGCCCTGGCCAGACTATAAAGAGTTCTGGCCCGACTTTGCGCGCTACATCGGGCGAAAATACAACAACAACAATAATCAACCGCAATCACTTTCACTCAATCTTTACTACATTGAAATTCCAACTCTCGACTTGAATCACCCGCACCCTCTTGTGCCCGTGACGGAGATGCCGCCTCATACTAAAATAAACACTGTCTTTTTCTATCGTTATCAACCTGCCGATTTTAAAAGTGGTGCACTATGACTTTTGCGGCTCTGATTGCAGTCTGGCGAAAATTTTGGTTTGAGCCCCAAGACGCATCACCGGTAGCCCTTTATCGCATACTCTATGGAATTTTAATTTTGCAGATTGCGGTCGTTCATCTGGGAGAAAATTTCAGTCAATGGTACGGGCCCAACGCGGTTATGACACTATCTGCGGTGATCAAGCATTTCTGGCTCAACGAACCTAGATTTGATATGTTGCTTTTATTACCACAAACTGAAGGTGCTTTTGCCGCCTTTCACCTTGTGTTCGTCATGGTGGCTGTAGCACTAACAGTAGGATTCTGCTCACGCTATAGCGTGTTGTTTGTCTGGCTGACATTATTGTCGATGCATCACCATGACCCCTTCAACATTAATGGCGGAGATGCATTTTTACGTGCGGTGGGTCCGTGGTTGGCACTTTCACATTGCGGTGACAAGTTTTCTGTCGATAGCCTTATAAGGCGAAAGAAAGGGCTACCTGAGCCCGGCCCGAGCGCGCCCTGGGCTCAAAGAATGATACAAGTGCAGCTGGCCATTGTTTACTGGCAGACTTTTTGCTGCAAGATTGGCGGCACACAATGGCTCGATGGTTCGGCCATTTACTATGCCACCAGACTCGATGACATGTTCAGATTTCCCGCACCAATAATTTCCAACAACATCTATTTGTTGAAGGCTTTGAACTGGTTCACGCTAGTTATCGAGTTTGCCGGTTGGACGGTAATCTGGTTCAAAGAATCATGCTACTACGTGCTGATTGGCTTGTTCTGCCTGCATCTTGGCATTGATTATATGATCAACTTGCCCGTATTTGAATGGGCCTTTATTTTTACTCTGGTGACTTTTATCAGGCCGGAGGATCTTAATTATGTGCTCCACCGAGTGAAAAAATTGTCGCTAAAGAGTGTAAGAAATGCCGGCGCGATAACATGACTAGTACTTGACCAGCCATCTCACTTTATTTTTTGAATCAACAGACAAGTATACTGAACTGGAGCTGCTTCCTTCTAAGTACACAGGGATGGTATCACCCCATAGTTTTTGATCTGCATCTCTATAATTGATCGTAAGTCCGGATTCAGCCCGTAGATTATCTAAGGAAACTTTTTCAGTGTGGAACCCTTCTAAAATCGGGACTGTGGTCACACCTCCTACATAAAAAAGCTTCAGATCGCTTACTGGGAGAGATCCTTTATTTTCGACATAAACGACGTTGGGCACTCTCAAATTTATTAATTGAAATCCTATTATTTCAGCGAGCAGCACCACACCTATCAACATCAAAAATTTTATATGATCTGATTTCACTGATTTTTTTAGGTCATCTACCAAATGCTGGACCATTTACTAGCACATACATCAACCGCCCTTAAGACCCACAAGTCAGCGGATTTCAACGGTTAGTTGATCTTTCCCTTTTTTCTCCGAACTGGTCAGCATCAATAATAACCGTTATTGACCAATCGGTTCCTAACTAATATTGTTCATTTGTGGACCGAGCGGTTCCTAACGGACAAATCTAACAACGGGGAGACAGGTCAATGCAAAATGTCGACATGCCGCCGAATCACAAAATGGAAACATGCTCCGCTTCAACTAATAATATACTGTCCTCCGACGGCGTGCTCGACTACGATGCCCTGAAAGAACTGGTCATGAATCTGGGCGCCGACGACGTAGGATTCGTTGACGTAGATAGAGCTTCTATGACCGATCAGAAACGCGGCTTAGAGAACGTCTTCCCCGCCGCCAAATCTTTCATTAGCATCGTCGTCAGAATGAACCGGGAGCCTATTCGAAGCACAGCTCGCTCAATAGCAAATCTGGAGTTTCACCACCAGGGCGAGGAAGTGAATACCATCACAAGGAAAGTGGTATCAAAGTTGGAACAGCCGGGCATTCGAGCCCAAAATCCCTCCATGGGTTTTCCATTGGAGATGCAAAATTTCCCCGGCAAGATATGGGTAATTTCGCACAAACCTGCAGCAGAAGCCGCTGGTCTGGGCAAAATGGGCATCAATAGAAATGTCATTCACCCTCGCTTCGGAAACTTTATATTGCTGGGCACAGTAGCCATAGACGCCCATATAAGCAGCTACGATAAACCGATTGATTATAACCCGTGCATAGGCTGCAAGCGAGCCCATTTATGTGGTGCCAGACAGTGATGCCGAAGCTTATCTCAAAAAGCGCTTTCCTCATAAAGAAATTCGCCTGGTAAATAATAGCCTCAGACCCAATACGATTGCGGCTTTCATCAGCGGTCTCAGGTCAGTGTTTCAACGCAACAAAACAAGCGATGTCGATATAAATCTGCACTTCACTTTTACCGGCAAAGAGCCTGCTATTGCAACGGTGAGGATCAACAAAGGGAAGCTCGAAGTAACTCAGTCGCACGATGGCGTAGCCGATCTGAAGGTGACCACAGATTCCACTTTCTGGATTGACTTTCTCAATCATCGTCGCTCGATTCCGCTGGGGTTACTGACAGGGAAGCTGCGCCTCGCGGGCAGTTCGGTACATTTGCTGAAATTCAAAAAGTGTTTCCATGCTTGAATTTAGAGATTGTTGACCGAACAGTTTCTAATGAGTTATTCTCGAACAGGCAAACGCGGAAAAGAAAACATGGCCAGACCCAGAGAGTTCGATACCGATGAAGCACTGAACGCTGCCATGCTAGCCTTCTGGGAGCGCGGTTACGAAGCGACCTCCACTCAAGACCTGCTCGATGCCATGGGACTATCTAAAGGCAGTTTATACAAAGCTTTTGGCGACAAACACAGTCTGTTTTTGATCGCGCTGCAAAATTATCTTGACCATTTATACGAAAAAATGAAGCAGTCGGCAGACGCTGGTAGCGATCCTGTTCAGTCAATGACAGGCTTGATGGGAGTAGTTGAGAATCTCTGCTACAAACAAGAAATGGCCAACGGTTGCTTCGCCGTCAACACAGTAGTTGAACTCAGCCAGCGCGACGAGCAGGCTAGTCAGATTTTGAAGCGCCATCTTGTGAGAGTGGAAAAGCTCCTCGCGACGCTGATAAAAAGCGGTCAGGAACGCGGCGTCTATCGTCTTGATGTTTCTGCAGAGTACCTGTCCGAGGCCTTATTTGTTTATATCTTCGGAATGCTGGCACAGTCACGAGGCATCGCCAGCCCAAGCAGAACAAAGCGTCTTACTAGCTTTGCTATGAGATTCCTTCGAAGTTAAACTTCGTTGTATGGATCAATCAATGCCGTCTGCCAGGGTGCAATACCACAGTTTATTCTCTGCTTGAAACGCTGCATAGTGCTCAGAATTTTCGCGCAAGAGGTCGAGCCAACTTTCAAGCCAGGACGGCCAAACCTTTTTTCTCGACCAGATTTAGGAGTTTCAACGAAGTGCCATTAGGGGTCTTGACGCCGCGCTCCCACTTTTGCACTGTCGAGGTGGCAGTATTTAAGTAGGCCGCGAAAACGGCTTGACCGGCGCAGCTCTGTTCCCGCAATTTCTGTATCTGCTTTGGTGTGTAGTCTTTCAAGGGTGGCAGGCAAAGGACATCGAACTCCCGCATGGTCTGCTTATCCATGACGTCAGCCTTGCACAGTGTTTCTGGCAAACTAAAAATAGACCAGTTTGGCAGGAATGGCAGCCCAAAAGTTGGCCACTTGGCAGCTGGAAGATTTAATCCCAATTTGAATTTTTAATTCAAGACCGCAAGGGCGGTAGGCTGCTTCGCAGCCGTTCCGCCCCGTCAGCAACT
>JADYXQ010000224.1 GCA_021772135.1 Candidatus Obscuribacter sp. | reverse complement strand
TTCCTGCTCCCCTTCCTGCTCCCATTCTTCTGGGGAAGACGCGATTATCGAATATGGGCATCTGCCGGCCCTGGTCGCCATATATGCCTTCTCTTGAGACACCGTCCGGTAATTCCACTTCAACGTTGACTGTTTTGCCGGATGTCCCTTTCGTGACGGCCTCGTCAACTGCCACAAACGATGTGTACTGCGTCATGATGTGATGAGCCAGTGCTGTGCTGACAATTTCGTCTTTGATTTCTTTGTTTGGTTGCCCCGATTGGGCTCCGAACCAGTCTTCGGACATTAGTCTGCCAACCTTTGCCCGAGCCCACATTGAAGCGATGCCTTCATTTTTGGTATCAGATTGGGGAAAGTCTACCTGCAATTTTTGCTCATATGGCTTGCCGGCGGCAAAGCCTTTGAGAACGATGGTGCCCGGTCCACCTTTTAAGTATTTGCCTTTAAAATAAAGTGGTCTTTCGGCCCAGACGTCGGCTACTTTTTTGGGATAAACTTCTTTAGTCGTGGTGCCGGTTGTGGTCATTTCAACGTCAGTCAAAACTGGCGTAGAAATGCGGTCATAGAATTTTTTCCCGGCTTGTTCGGCGGAGCTGTTGAGCAGCACATATTCAGGCTCGCCGCCGCCTTCGCGGGCGATACCATCAATAAGTGTGCGATTGACACTATTGCCGGTGCCAAAGCTAAACCAGCGAGATTTGGCGCGTAGTTTTTTGACCATTCCCAGCACTTCATAGTCGTTGCCGACATAGCCGTCAGTCATAAAGGTAACTATGCGCAGACGGTTGCCGTCAGCTGGGATGGCGCATGCTTTCTCCACCGCCGGAGCCATCCATGTGCCGCCGTTGGCGCTCAGACCATCGATAAATTGCCTGGCTCTATTCTTCATTTCTTCGCTGACAGGTTGAGGTTTGTCAGCAAAAATATTTTGTCTGTTGCTGAAGGCAATAATCTGGAATGTATCCTGAGCATTCATGTGATCAAGAATGTAGCGCATGGTCTCTTTGCATTTGTCGAGGGGACGGCCGCTCTGTGAGCCGGAACAGTCAATGACAAAAACCATTTCTTTTGGTGCTACTTTTTCCGGTGCAATTCGCTTTGGTGGAATCAACATCACTGTAAAATAGCCGGCACCATCTTTGGCTGAAGGATCGCGGTAAGCTACGTAGCCGCTTTTCAGTTTGTCTTCAGCCACATTCCAACTGAGGATGAAATCTTTATTGGGAATAGTGGCTTTGTCCGAAAGGCTTACGGTGGCCAGGCCATTGCCTTCGTTCTTGATTTGTACCTGGTGCAATTTAGACTCAATTTGCGACACTGGCATACCAGCATTGAGATGCACGTTGATTGAAATATCATGGCCGGCGCGCTCACCTTCAGGGGCAACATTGGGAGTAATGCGCGAGGCATCGGGGACTACATTGGTGTCGTCTGCGGCGCCGCCACCTGACTTGCCTGTGGGGGTGCCGGGAATGAAGCGTGGGCCTACCACTGTGGGGAATGTATAAGTAAATTTCCCTGCTTCGTAGGGAAGAGTTTCTATATATTTGATTGTGATTTCAATTTCTTTGCCGGGCTCAATATTGGCCACCGATTGGGTGAAAATATTGGTACGCTCTTGATCGAGTAATGAGGCGACCTGGCCGGCGGCCCTGGCGCGATCATAGATTTCGCGCGCTTCTTCGCGCTTTTTAATTGTGCCCTGGATGCGTCGGCTGCCGACTTTCATGACCATCTCATCCACAGCTCCGTTTTCTGAAAGCGGAAAAGTGTAGACTGCTTCGATTTTATCGTTGAAAGGATTTTGAAAAACCTGTTTGACAGTCACTCTGGCAATGTATCCTGAAATTTCGGTTTGCACATCTGTGTGTTTCAGCGGGCACTGGCCGAGCGATTGGCCCGATGACGCCATGGCAATGAGTGAGCCCGATCCTGCCGATGTTTTGTCTTGAGTTTGCTTTTCAGTGTTCTGGTTAGCCTGCGCTATTTTGAGGCTGCGGCTCATGGCCCGGTGAGACAGTGGCCCTGCGGTGGCCGGTGTGGCTGAAGCAGTGAATACCGATACACTGAGCGCCAAAGCTGAATTGAGAACGGCGAGTGTGAGTTTATTGGACTGCATAAACGGCCTCCACCAGAATTGAAACATCAAGTTTCGAGTGCTGCTACGAGGTTAACTGGTTGACCGGCATTATTAGCTGTGGATAAGCCTGAATCTCTTTCAGGGATTAATACCGCAATGATATGAATTAAATGATTGGTCAGTATTAACTTGTGGCTTCTGATTCGATCTTTTTCCGATCGAGCAAATATTTTACGACGGCTATAAGAGCAAGAATATAAAAAATGGTCATGGCCGCCACCAAAATTAGTGGCTTGGCCAGAGCGATATTGGTGACCATGCACACGCAGTAAACTGTGATGCAAACCCAGTAACAAGCAAATATTTTTCGCAATTGCACCGCCAGATTTCCTAGTGTTTTCATGCTTTCGCTGTGCGATGCAAATAGTAAATAAAAGGCCGGAGCAATGACGCAAAGATCATAGATAAATAAGTGCGGGACCACCAGCGGAAGGGCCAGGCAAGCTAGAATAAGGGACAGGTTAGCTTTAATCGCCGCATCTTTAATAGGCGAACTTTTGTGCGAAAGCATGGCGACAACTGCCAGGCCAACAGTCATGAAGAGCAGGGCAATAGAGTAGACAATCGGTTTAAGCGTGGCGTGAGCTTCTACCGGCTGAGTGAGCAAAACTGCTCGGGGCAGGCTGGTAGCCAGGTGTACAGCCACTCCATTAGCCGGATCGGAAAATATTTTATCGGAAAGTTTGAGGCAGTTGAGCCAATCTTGGAATATTTGCGGACCCAAAACCGTGGCATTGGCGTGGGCCAGGGCAATTACGCCTAAGGTCATGCCAATAAGTGTTTGAGCCCGTTTTTGAGCCAGTTCGCAAACAATTAAAAACACTGCCAGCACCAGCATTTGCGGTTTAAGGAATAGTAGAGCGAAGATAAGACCGGCCGGTAGAGGCAATCGGTGCAATAAGTGAAAGCCTGCGGCCAGGGGCAAAAGACCAAAAACCAGGCCTACCTGGCCTATCCAAAGGGTGAGGGTGGCTGGTAAAAAGCTCAGGGTCGCTGCCGCTGTCAGAAAAACACTGGATTTTCCGGCTGTATTTTTGCCGTCCGAAAGAACAAAGTAGGCGGCGGCGGCAATGGCCAATAGAGAGGTAATTTGCCAGCAAAGCAGAGATAATTCAGGCTTCAAGGTGCTGTATGGCGCAAAAATAAAGGCGCTGAGCGGCATATACATATATTCAGACACCGACCAGGCGGGCATTCGGGGCAATAACTGGTGCGAAATCTGATCGAATGGGGCGCCGTGAAAGGTTGTCGCCGTAATGGCCGGATAGAGAAACTGCCACTTGCCATGGGCAGCAATATAACCGGCTGTGTGAAAGGTCATCAAATAGTCTGAAATCGCCAGAGAATCAGGTAATTTAAAATCGATGGCGTACATAATAATCAGGACAAGCAAGGCCCAGAAGACGATGGTTTGCGCCAGTAGTTTGTTCAAGGTCACGAAAAAAACTTTCCCTTCAAAAAAACGGATGTCAAACTACTTCACTTCGTCACGATCCAGTAAAGAATGCGCCAACTCAAGAGATAATAGACTCCTATACGGCTCAGGGCAAACATGAGGGAATAAGATGACATCCAGCCAGATGGCGCAATCTAAAGGCACCGCGCCCGATAATGCGTTGGCCGATTCTATAGCAATTCTCGACTTCGGTTCTCAGTACTCGCAACTGATTGCCCGTCGTATCCGCGAACTCAACGTCTATTCAGAGCTTTTGCCCCATTCAATTTCAGCTGAAGAACTCAAGAGGCTCAACCCGAAAGGAATTGTCTTGTCCGGCGGCCCCTCCAGTTGCTATGACGAATTTGCCCCCCAATTAGATCAGAATATCTGGAAGCTCGGCGTACCGGTGCTCGGTGTTTGCTATGGCATGCAACTGATGTCCCGCGATCTTGGTGGCCATGTAGAACCTTCCAGCGTGCGTGAATACGGCCGAGCACTGCTTACCATTGTTCATCACGATAAACTTTTCGAAGGTCTCGACCCCGCCATCGAAAGTTGGATGAGCCATGGCGACAGTGTCACAACACTACCGGAAGGTTTCGCTACTGTGGCGCGCACCGCTGACACACCGGTGGCTGCAATCGCCGACGAAACGCGTAAATTGTATGGAGTACAGTTTCACCCTGAAGTAGTCCACACCGTGGGCGGCAAACAGATTATTTCCAATTTTGTACTCAAGGTTTGTGAATGCAGCAAAAGCTGGACCATGAGCCGTTATATCGAAGAAGCCATTCGCGAAGTTAAAGAGCGTGTGGGCGACCGGCGAGTCTTGCTCGCTCTATCCGGCGGTGTAGACAGCTCTACTCTGGCGTTTTTATTGCACAAAGCAATTGGTGAAAACCTCACTTGTATGTTTATCGATCAAGGTTTCATGCGCAAAAATGAGCCAGAATGGCTGGTTGAGACTTTTGAGCGCGACTTCAATATTCATGTGCATTTCGTCAAGGCCCGTGACAGATTTATTGGAAAAATCGCGGGAGTGACCGATCCCGAAGACAAGCGCAAAGCTATCGGCACCGAGTTTATTCGCGTATTTGAAGAAGAATCGAAGCGACTGGGGCCTTTTGATTTTCTCGCTCAAGGCACACTCTATCCCGATGTGATCGAGTCGGCCGGCACTAAAATAGATTCTAAAACCGGCAAAAAAGTGGCGGTTAAAATTAAATCGCACCACAATGTCGGCGGTTTACCCGAAGATTTGCAGTTCGAATTAATCGAACCGTTCTGCAAACTTTTCAAAGATGAAGTGCGTGTGTTAGGTCGTGAAATCGGCGTACCACCCGGCATTATCGAAAGGCATCCTTTCCCGGGCCCGGGTCTGGCCATTCGCGTACTGGGCGAAGTTACCAAAGAAAGGTTGAAAACTCTGCGCGAAGCTGATTGGATCATTCGTGAAGAAATTAAAAGCCACGGGCTCTATCGCCAGGTCTGGCAAGTATTCGGAGTGCTCCTGCCCACTCTTTCGGTGGGTGTGATGGGCGACCAGCGCACTTATCAAAATCAAATCGTCATTCGTGCCGTTACTTCTGAAGACGGCATGACGGCTGATTGGGCGCGCTTACCCTATGATCTTTTGTCGGTGATTTCTTCGCGCATCGTCAATGAAGTGCCCGGTATCAACCGTGTTGTTTACGACGTCACATCCAAGCCTCCAGCCACCATTGAATGGGAGTAAATTTTGGACGAGTTCGAGGATTTGTATCATGACGAACCTCCCGAGCCCAAGAAGCAGCCTACTCCTCCGCGCCCCAAAATAATACTCACACTGCAAGAAATTTGGGCTGGAGCGCTTTCTCGCGTGGTGTTGGGTGTGGTGCTCTTCACTGCTTTTGTTGCCGGTGCCTGGGTGGCCGGCGCCGCTTTGCATGACCCGGATACTTGTTGGTTGCTCGGTTTGGGGCGCTGGATGTTTGAACACGGTGCCATTCCCGACATCGATCCGTTCTCCTGGACCTTCGCTGCCGAAGAAGCTAGAGGACGATCGTTTATTCTCTATCAATGGCTCACAGAGCTAATCTTCTATCTGTCCACTCGTACCGGTGGCCTGCTCACTCTGCTTATGCTCACCGCGGTTACTGTAGTCACGGCTTTCATTTCACTGCCGATAGGTTATGTGGTCAAGCGCGAAGCGCCGTTCCTGGCCGGAATTGCCGTAGTGTTCGTCGGCCTGCTGGCCGGATCATTTCACTTTCTTTGTCGCCCTGAAATATTTTCCTATCTCTTCACCGCTATTTTTTTGCAAGTGCTGCATTATGCAAGAGTGGCTGCAGCAATGGAAAACCAGAAGATTTTTCGCATCGCTTTCATTCTTACACCGCTAATGGTGCTGTGGGCCAATCTGCATACTGGCTTTGTAACCGGCATATCCGCAATCGGCGGATGCTTATTGGGAGCGATTCTTGGCCGCTTATTCTTGCGCGAAAACGGCAATGCACTCAACAACAAACCACTAATAGTTGAGCTCTCCCTGGCCTTGTTCGGTACTGTTCTCGCCACTCTGGTTACGCCGTACGGGCTGAGGCTGTGGGCCTATATTCCTGATTTGTTTGGCTCGCCAATCAATAAATATATTGTCGAATTGCGTCCACTGTCCTGGGCCGCTATGCAAGAAGTGACCTACTGGCCATATTTGGCTCTCTGTGTGGGCATAGTGGTTTTAGTGTTGCGCGAGAGCATAGCTGTGGCGAATTTTAAACCTGTCACCCAGTCTGTCGACCCGGCGGAGGCACCACCAGCAGTGCCGCAGACGACCGCGATTTCATCAGCACCTGCTGGTCTGATTGTTTTGCCGCCGGTACCGGCCTTATCTAAATCGTTCATGCAGAGCGAAATTCTCATTGCTGCCGTAAATGGCATCATCGCCATAATCTGTGGCTTCAGCGGCCGGCGCTTGATTGTTTTTACGGCACTGATTATCGTCGGCGAAATTGTGGCCATGCTTGGCTTGCGTCGCCTGGGTTCGCTTGATCGCGCCGCTGCCGAAGTTGCCGCCGCTACTACAGCGTCGGCTAAATCAATGGCTGAAGTTATTGCTGTGGCCGAAGCCATCGATGCAGGCAAGTCGCCACCGGAAGCCACTCTCGACATCGATATTAGTGAAGAACCGGCTCTTGCTGGCGGAAAATATTCACGCAAGCGCACATTCTGGCAAGACGTAGATATACACTCGCTGGACGTCTGGCTCACCGGCGGCACATTTGAACTGGCGATCGTTTCATTTTGTGCCATAGCCGGTGTTTGCCTAATTGCAACGAGAGTTTCGCCACCGCAATTGCCGGCTACGAGCGTCGCTTTCAAGGCGCCATTTAAAGCTATTGCTTATATCGAAGAACGCAGAGCGGAACTTCCTGCGCGTTTATTTAACGACCCCCAATACGGCGACATGATTATCTGGCAATTGCGCGGCGAGCCTAAAGTTTTTGTCGATACTCGTTTTGATATGTATGGCGGAAAAATCGTGGGCGATTTCCGTACCATCAATGACGGCCTGGAAAACTGGCGTCCGCTTTTTGATTCGTATGATATCGGTTGGGTTTTTGTCAACGTTAAGTCAAAGGTTGCCCAGGCACTCAAGCAAGATGCCGCCTGGGAAACGCGTTACGAAGATGATGCCGCAATTATACTCGTGCGCAAAGGTGCGGCACCGGTGGCGGTGCAATAGCGCATGACTGTTTTTCTTGCGCCTACGTCAAATGGTCTTGGATCGCTGATTTCGAATCTACCCGCTATTCAGGCATTGTTTGAAAGAGGCCGGGCACCGATTTTAGTTTTACGGTCGCAAAGTCAGACGGCCGTGGCGGAGCGTATTGCCGGCATTGCTGGAACTGTTATGGAAAGCGATTTTAGCGAGTTGCATCTTGCCTCCGACGATCGGTTTATCAATCTCCGTGATCACCCTTTGCAAACAGATTTTGTCTGGGGTAGTGACGAGTTTTTTGCAGCTTTTCCCGATACTTATTTCGAAGACATGTTCAAAACTATTTGTCACGACAAAGGTATAGAAATTAGTTATGAGCGCTTGCAACCGCTTAAATACAAGGTTTGCAAGCAGGCTGTTAACAAAGTTATTCTAGTGCCTGGTTCAAATGGCAGGCAAAAATGCTGGCCAGTTTCGCATTTTGTCCAATTGTGGCAGACACTGCAAAATCTTGGTTATGACAGCGCCATGGTGGGTGAACCAGAGCGTTCGGAATTCGTCAAAGGCCTGCTGGAGAGCGGTGTGCCCTGGATCGAAACCAAAACATTTGGTGACGCCATTGATGCTGTCTCCTCGGCGCGAGCTGTTGTCAGTGTTGATACAGGCTTGTTGCATGTGGCTATTCATCAGGAGATTGCCACAGTCGGATTGTTTAGAGCGGCGAATATGATTTTGAAGGAACGTGCTCATGCGCGCTATCTAAAAGCGCAGAGGTGCAGTCGAGCGTGCCTGGACGCGCAGTTTGCCCACGTCACCAATAAGAAGGTCAATTTTGATTCAACTGGTGGTTTGAGCGCCGAGCAATTTTACTGGTTGCGTTGGGATTGCGCTGAGCCGGACACCCTGCGCTGCATGGCTAATATTACGGTAGATAAAGTAGTAGAGGCGCTTTTGCCCTTGCTGAGCACCACTACCAGGACGTGGTAAATTGAATTCTCAATTGTGGGGGCAGCTATGAAATTTTACCAATCAAAAGCGCTTATTAAAGCCGATGCCCGGTAAGAAATGGTGTGGTCGGGCGGAATGCTACTACTTTTTTGCATTGATCGCTGGTTGACCAGGAGCACTGTGCTCGTCAATCCAGCTACACAGCGAATCTAGCACCATGACATTTTGATTGTCGGTTTCAAAAATCAAATGCTCGGCATTGCCGACAATAATCATGGTTTTGTCGTCTGACTTTACCGCTTCAAAAAGGTCGTAGGTTCCTTGCGCCTTAACGAGCTTGTCTTTCAGCCCTTGCACCATGAGCACCGGCGTTTTTGTAATCTCGCGACAATGACTTTCAGTGCGACGCATGAAAACGGCAAATTTCATCATGTCTTTAGGAGACAGTTCATTTTTTGCTTTTAGACTGGTCTGCCAGGCCTGGCGCATTTCTGGGCGGGCAGTGGCCTGAGCGGCGATTTGTTTGCCCACATTGAAAGGCTTGTTCGGCCCTTTAAGAAAATGCATGGCCACGGTCAAGCTCATGCGCCTTGCTTGCAGTATTTCTGCCGACGGCACTGAGGCGATTACACCGCTCAGTTGATCCGGATAGCGAGAGGCTGTGTTGAGCGCAATAGCACCTCCCATGGACTCGCCAAGCAGGAAAACGGGCGCTGTAGGATCGCCTGCCTTAACCAGTTGTACGAGGTTGTTTATGTCGCCGAAGCTGTCTTTGTATTCAATGTTTTCGTTGCCGCTCACTGCCATCCATGAGCCGAAGCCACGCACGTCAATGGCAAAAACCGAGTAACCGCGGCGTTTCATCTCGCGGGCAAAGGGTGTAAAAGCACGATTGTCGAGACCCATGCCATGGACAGCCACAATTATTGCTTTGCTTTTGACACTCAAATCAGGATCTCTCCAACCAATAATGGGCAGAGTTTTGAGTTTGAAGGTCGTGGCCAGCCAGAGATATTCACCCAATGATTGAGGTTGAGTTTCATCCATGTAGTCTTTGAGAAAATCGCTACGCACTATCCGTAGTGGCACATTTCCGGCTGTTGCTTCTATTTCATTGCGCTGAGTCATCAGAGTTTTGAGCAGACCCGCAGCAGTAGCTGAGTAGAGTTTGTGCTTTTGTTTATTGCCAAGCCCTTTATAGGTTTCGGCCAGATAGACATTAGCCCAGAAGAATGGGCAGAGCCCCGAGAGTTGATTGGAATTGGCCTGCATTAATTGAGCAAATCGCAGGGCTGGAGCCTCGGCTTCCTGATAACGCTTCTCAGCCAGATTGCAGCCTACCAGGCCTTCCTCGAGCTCACCCCGTAGCGAGGTGCCGATGTCGTTGCTGCCGGCGCAAATGAGAGCAAGATTGAAATGTTTGAGCGCTTCTGAAGTATTGCGATCGCGGTAATAACACTCAGCTATTAAGCGCTGCAAAATCACCTGATCTTTGAGCGAAAGGTTTTTTTCACCAGGCAATTCTTGAATTTCTTTCAAAATGGTGGCTGCATGGCCATAATTCTCATCGTTAAATTGAGAGAAAGCCGCCAAAAATAATATTGATGAGTCTAAGTTTTTGCTGTGGCGCGCCTGCTTGTATGCCTCTTCAATTTTCGCATCGGCTTCTGCCGTTTGGCCAGCTTCCAGAAGCGCGTAAATTTCCGTTTCCATTGCGCTCAGCGGCTTTGGTCCAGAATTGGCCACAGGAGCTGCAGAGACGGGTGGCAACGATTGGTTTAGCTCGCTTTGAGCGCCGGCATCGAAAGGAAACTGCAGTGGAATAATTGAAAGTGCTGTGACTACAAGGGCTGAGAGCGCAAATGGTTTTTGCTGACGCAATGAAAACCTGTCCTTTTTGAATTGTTGTTATTCTAGCTCATGTTTAAGCACAGGGCCGCCGTGGATATATTTAAGTAGTTGTTGTGGCTCATAAGCTCATGGTTGGCGAAGATGCTCTCTCGAAAAAACATTCTAGTAACTGGTTGTGCTGGCTTTCTTGGTCCCTGGGTCTGCGAACTTTTGCTTGACCTGGGCGCCAACGTGGTGGGTTTAGACCGAGAGTATCCGAAAGCGTCTCGAATACACGCTCTTAAAGATCGCATGAAATTTTTGGACGTCGATATCGAGCACTGGGAGCCGACCTTTGCGTCACTCGCTGATAACGACATCAATATCGTCTTTCATCTAGCTGCCCAGGCGATTGTGGGAGTGGCCAACAATAATCCGATGCCGACTTTTGCCTCAAACATTCAGGGCACCTGGCAGATCATGGAAGCCGCTAGAAGGCTGCGAGACAGTGGTCAGAACATCGAAGCACTGATTGTGGCTTCGTCTGATAAAGCTTACGGAGATCAGGAGAAGCTACCCTACCTTGAGGATGCGCCAATGCAGGGACGCTTTCCTTATGATGTCTCGAAGAGTTGTGCCGACTTAATTGCCCGCTCTTATAGTCAATCTTTCGCGCTGCCCGTGTGCGTAACCCGTTGCGGCAACCTTTATGGAGGCGGCGACCTTAATGCCAGTCGCATTGTACCGGGCACGATTTTAAGCGTGCTTTCAGGTGATAACCCAATTATTCGTTCCGACGGTACCCCCGTGCGTGATTATATTTATGTGCAAGACGCAGCCAGAGCTAACATCGCTATCGGCACTCGGATGATAGGTGACACAACCATTCATGGTCAGGCTTTTAATATCAGCAACGATGCACCAGTTTCTGTTCTGACTATGGTTGAGAAAATTTTGAATTTGATGGGCCGCGGAGACCTTGCTCCGGTCGTCGAAGGCAAAGCAAGTCGCGAGATTCAGGCACAGTATTTAAGTTCGGAAAAAATGCGCACCACCCTTGGTTGGGCGCCTGAATTCGAACTCGAAGACGGACTTGCCAGAGCGATTACCTGGTATCGAGAGCAAGCGGCCGTGCTGGCTAAGTAAAGCTAGTAGCGCACTTTAAATTGCATGGCACAGACGGCCGAAACGTCTTTCATCTTCGGCAGACACATGATGTTGACGCCCAGGTTTCTGCCTTCGATGGACGCCATGGGCAGCGCCAGAGGAACCGGTCGACCGTTGTTCAGGCGATATCCGTCTACAAAACCGGCCATCACTCCTACATCTACGGGACCCACGTGCAAGGGTTTCCATTGATAGAGAGCGTAATGACTGGTCTGGCGAATACTGTTGCGATATTGTCCGATGGCAATGGACGAATCTTCGCCGATGGCAAAGGCATTGTCTTTACTGAGTTTGTGCTCAATGCCGATGCCCCAGTTTTGTTCGTTGAAGTTGCGGCTGCGATCAAGGTGATGGGAAATGCCACCCAGTTGAAGCCACGTTGACGAAGGCTCACTGCTGGCCGCTTGTTTGCGCTCAGTATTGGCCTTGGATGCCGTATCCCAGGCTTGATTGGATAGATTGGCAGCATCGGTCAAAATGCCTTTGTCTAAGGCATTTTGCTCTGCCGAGGCTTTGCGAAAATTGAATTGGCCTGAATTAGATTCAACTGGCATTGATTCATTGCCTTGTGGGGAATGAAACTACTTTAGCTGTTATTCTTGGCCTTTCCGGGGCGAAGTGACTGATTTCACTCAATCAGTTTGTTCCGGCATGTGATTACGGGGCCTGAATCTGAACCGGTGGCCGTAAACAGTCACAAAGATATCTGAGAGCCATAAGGGCATCCAGGCGCAGGAGTCCATTATCAGCTGACAATCTTCGCGAGTTAGAGTACTTGTGGCACGAATGAATACATCTCGTGTGATTTTCGCTTTCGAGCCGAAGTGCCAGAGGCCTCGTACAACCCTTCCGGCTTTGCTATCAGGTAGGTGCATCTTTTTGGCACAGGCTGTCCGCATGTCTACTTGAACCCATCCTTTAACCAAATGAAATTTGCTGGTGGAGCCATTAACGAGATAGGTTTGCTGATTGTTTCTTTCAACTTCCAATCCGATGCTGGCAGCGGCGTCAGCGCAATGTTCTAAAATTCTTTTGCCGAAAGAACTTGCTTTTAATGCCGCAATTTCATCTGTACCATAATATGCTCTGGCTGTTTCAGCGTGAACAAACATGCCTCTGACGATGCGAATCAGCGTACCTTCTTTGACCAATCGGCTCAAGGTTTTATCAACGTTAGGCCTTTCACCGGTGCCGAGGCAATCACGCGTTGTGAAAAGCGTACCAGGCGGCAATTCACGAAAATATCGAACTATTTGCGCACGGCAGTTGTCCATAGAAACCTCCTCGGGGCGGCAGTGAGTGAGTAAGAGTTTTTAGAAACAACGTTTTTTTTGGCGGGAGAGTTCAATGTTTTTGTGGGCTTGGAAATAAATATTTTCGGTGGAGAGATTTATAAGTGTTTTTCTGACCGAATTAAAAACATCGATTTAATTTGGTCAGAAAAACTCACGATAATATCTACATTTCAAAATCCTTATCCCAAGCCACTCCCCGGTATCAGCAATCCCGCCTGCAATTTTCTACTACGCCAAGTAGCAATAAGAATCACCAAAAAAAATAGCGGAAGAAACACCCGATTTGGGCATTTCCTCCACGTATTTTTTTAGATTTCGAGAGCCGCTTTTAGACTGTATTAGTCAGCGCTTTTCTGCAAAAAGATGCGCACAATGGCGCCGTCTTTAATCGGCACTTTGACCGACAAATGACCTAAGCGCAAACCTGGGTTTGGCAGCTTGATCGTTGCCTGAATGAGCACGCCCTCGATATGAAGAGGCATGATTGTCTGCGACGGCGTAATCGTTACTGCTATCGGACAACCAGTGGTGATCGAGCCAGAAACAAGTTCAATGGCGCAACCGTTTTCAAGGCATATTCCATCGACTATGGTTAGTTTCTCACCAGAGCATGTCTCGATTTTGCCGCTGTTAATCCAGACCGGATGATTTTTCGGTGTCATATGACATTTTTTTGTAAGTGAAGAATAAATTTCGAGGCTCAGCCCGTCGAATCAATAAAGCACGATGGCTTGCGGAGGCACGGGAATGTATTCCATCAGTAAATCCGCGCGTTGCGGATCGGTGAGGTAAATGCAGCCTTCCCTTTGCAATGTCCAGAGAGGAGCGCCCGCATTACTTTTGGCGAGGCCATGCAACCACCCTTGCATACTGAGATAGGTGTGCACGTCGCTGATAAAACTCAGATGCAGAAGGGCAAATGGCTCTGCTGGCTGCTTGGCCATAGTTTCTTTAATTGCGTCTTCGCGGTTGTCGTAGCCGGTAAGAATCTTGCCCTGGGCGTTCATCAAACCGTTTTTGAAGGATCCTTCGCGGTCACAGAAAATTGATTTAGCGGATGAGCCGATAGTTGGCACATAGATGACTGTTTTCATGTTGTTCTTTTTGTTTGTTGATTGAAAAATGTTGATGAGTTTTGAGGCAATGACAGCTTAAGATCAAAGCATGTAAGGCTTGTAGAGTCGTCTTAGCGTGTGGAAACCGGCGAGATAAAAAGCTATGCCGCAGAGGACGCCGAATTTGCCCAGTGTGCATAGCCAGATTGAGGTGAAGACCACCACAACAACTCCAGCAATGGCGCCAAGCATCAAAGCGATGTACTTGAGATAGAGCATATATGTTTTTTTTGAAGTGAAAAAATACAGGCGGAAGCAGCTTTCTCAAAATCGAGAGAAAGGAGGAAGTTATTAAGCTAATAATTACCTTGTTTGTTGAAAAAGAGGCTTAGACCTGGTGTTTATTTGAATGGAAAATATGCTTTCAGCCTACGGGCCAGGTGGTGCCGCTACAAGGGCTAGATTGCGGTTAATACCATGATTAAGAGTAATTGGCCGCTGCTTAACTGAGTTACTTAACAAAGTCGAGAGGCTATGCATTAATCAGGTAGAGCCTCTCTCGCCTTAGCGAGGTCGGCTTCAGCGTGCTTCTCATCTTTGAGCAAACGGTATAGGTGAGCGCGGCCTTTATACGCTTCTCTTGCGGCATTAGGATCACGGTTGATGGCCGCTGTGTAGTCAATCATGGCTTTATCGTATTGCTTGATGGCTTCGTACGACTGGGCGCGGCCGATGCGGCTTGGTTCCGAATCTGGATTGGCTTTGAGAGCCCGGCTGAATTCGGCTATGGCTTTGGGATATTGTTTGCCCATTGCCTGATAGATGGCCCCGCGTGTTTCGTAAGCTACATTTAGATCTGGACTGCCGGCAATAACTAAATTGGCGTCGGCCATAGCTTGAGTCAATTTTTTTGTTTGCCTATAACAATCGGCCCGCAGTAGCAGCGCCACTGCGCGATCATTTTTGGCTATCGTCTTAGTGGAGCTGACCGCTTCGGCTGACTTGCATTGCTCTATTACAGAACCAGCGTCTTTAATGGCGGCACTGAAATTTTTCTGTTTGTAGTAGCTGATGGCGCGCTTAAGTTCGGCTCTGCGTCCCAATGTTTGATCAGTATCGGTTTTTCCTAATTTAATCGCCTGATTAAAATGCTCAAGTGCTTTTTTCTGATCGCCGGATTTTTGTAAAAGGCTGCCGATATGGAGATGCAGTGCTGCTGACGGAGTCGATGCCACTTGAGCGTTTAAATAATCAATCGCTCCTTTGATGTTTCCTTCTCGTTCGAGATCGTTTGCCTTGGTATCAATCGTATCGGTTAGTAGCTTCTGCTGGCGGCCCGGGCGCAGAGTGATGTAGTGCTCCATGTCTTTATTGGCTTCTTTGAACTTGCCTTGCTTGCGAAGCGCAATGGCCCGGTTGTGATAAGGCATGGGTGATTTCGGATTTAATTTTATTGCTGTGGTGTAGTCAGCCACCGCTTTGTCAAGTTCGTTAGCCATGGCATAACAGAAGGCCCGCCGATCGTAGGCGTCTGAGATTTTAGGGTCTAGCCGAATCGCTTCATTCGCATCTTTCATCGCCAGATCGTATTGATCGAGGTCGACATATTCGGCGGCTCTTTCGGCAAAGAATCCAGCGTTGCCGGCAGACTGCTTCTCCACAGACTTGAGAATCAGCATGGCATTGGCTACTTTCTTTTCTTTGCGCAATTTGTAAGCTTCGATAACCGCTTTGTCAACAATGCGGTCGGCAAAGGCAGCCTGACTTGAGAATAGCAATGCGGTACAGATAAGGGCGACTTTGTTTTTCAATTGCTCTCCAGAGCGAAGCGACTCCTATTTTAACGCAAAAGACGCCAGTTGTACTGCGCTATGTATCACATCTGCTAGTAGCTGTTGAAAAGGAAAAGTAATAGAAGATGGTGCCACCAATTTTGGTGGCACCATCTAGAGCTGTTCTCCCAGCAAAACGTGTATAACGGCTTGTTACAGACATTTCCGCAAGACTAAGCTAGGCATAGGAGAATGAGGCTGACTGTCCCAGCTCAGATGAGCATCAAGAACAGTGCCATGATGATGAAGTAAAGGATGCCCATTTTTTCTTCCTTCTAGAAGTTCGTTTCAGTACCACTAACCACGCCAGGGCAGCAGTCGGTGCCAAAGGCGCAGCGGAATGGCGAACATGGCGAAGGCCCAGCCGAGCGAGAACGGCAGGCCGAAGTACATCCAGCTCACCGGCGAAATTTCGCGCTGCAGCGCCAAGCCGATCACTGCTGCGGCAAGCCATCCAACGCCGACAGTGCCGAGCATGTACAGGCGCGTCTTGCGCACACCGCATTGGTCGCCGAGATCACAATTGTCATTCTCATGACAGACGAGACGATAGGCGAAAAAGGGCCAAGTGACGGCGACATAGCCGAGCCCGATGCCAACGAAGAACATGGCAGTCTTCATGACCAACAAGAGCAGGTCCATTTTCTAATCTTTCCTATTTATGGCGTCACGAAGCCCCAACAGGCCTGGCCAGATGGGGCTTCGGACACCGGTTTACGCGACAGCCGCGCCCGATTCTAGCAGCGGTAGCAGCCGCCACGGTTGTAGCGCTGCTGCTCCCACTGAAGCTGCTGCTGATGGCGGCGCCACTGCATCTGCTCATCATAGGCACGCTGCCGCTCGAAGGCACGCTGGCGCTCCAGGCGATCATAGTAGGCACGGTTACTGTAGCCGGGGTTATAGTATCCGCGATTGCCGTGGTGGCCGTAGTCCTGGCGGCTGCTGTCAAACACATTGCCGATCAGGGCACCGCCCACAGCGCCGAGTAGAGCACCTGCGATGGGGTTGTCACGACTGAGCCCGGCGCCAGCGACACCACCGACCAGAGCGCCAGTATTGGTGCCAGGCATGCCAGCGCAGCCGCTCACCAGCAGAAGGCCAAGCAGGCCAAAAAGCGTGACGATTTTCTTCATGGTCTCGATCTTTCCTACAACGGTTATGGCTGACCAAGAATTTGGTCGACCATTTTAGGCACGAAACTCCGCAGACACCAAACCTTTTAGATTCCGGAGCGTTCTCGTGTTGACAGACTAGTCGACCAACTCGTGCCGCTCAATCGAATACGAGACAAACTCGACACCACCCTGCGGCCCGCGGAAATTCGCCCACGCAGTGCAATCGGTGCCGTCGCTCGCCCACACGATCTCGGTAGCAAAAGATGCAATCAGGGCCGAAGTGATATAGCTCTGAGCACCAGCGATGCTGCGGCAAACCTTGCGCACCTCACGGTGGCCAAAGGCATCGTGGAACTGCACAACGTATAGGGTCATGGCTTTGCTCTCTCTTTTCTGGGGTTGGAACGACACCGGCGAACTATGCGACACACAATTGTCGGTAAGTTCATCGGACTGGCAGCGCTGGTTGAGGGTTGTTAAGGGTAGCTCTGGGGTTGAGGTAAGAAAGGTAGACAAGACGAAACTAGGGCAAGTGTCGCAACCAAAGCAAGGCATTTTCTCAACTAATAATTCTGTACGCAGCTTTTAAGGCTCGATTTAATGCTTAAGCCGCTTTGCAAGCCGGCACAGTCAGCGCAAGCTGCGCCAGTGGTGATACCACAGGCGGTGGCGCTGCAAATGGCGACAGGCCGAATGGATTTACTCCAATCTCGGCCTAGTATAATTTCTTGATTTTAAAATCAAGTCTAGGTCCCAGTTGTTACTGGTTTGTTACTGGCTTGTTACTGGTTTGTTACTGGCTTTTTACACCTCATCGGCCTAGCTGTTACTGTAAGCCGACAAGCGATTTAGCCTTTTGTCGCGACAACAACTCGATCCCCCTTGCAACTTGGATGTTTTTCAGTGACCGGCAGAGCTAACGATTTT
>JADYXQ010000223.1 GCA_021772135.1 Candidatus Obscuribacter sp. | reverse complement strand
ATGACTGAATCGATCAGTAACTTCGGACCCGGAAGCACCGATACTACAAGAATTGAAGGGCGCGCCAGGGTATACGCAGGCCTCCATGATTACAAAAAGGCAATTGCTGATCTTGATCAAGCACTGAAGAATAACGAGACGAATCTAAAGAGAGCAAAATCAAGCGTAGTAACTATGGCCAGGCGTGCAGATAAATGTCGCCTCCTTTACGCCAGAGCAAAAATATACAAGCAGCTGGGAAAGACAGCGGCTGCCGCCAGCGATCGCATGGCAGCCGATCTTTTGACCGATGAACTTTAGGAGATGCATCGCTTTCCAGCCCAGCCCAGTCTATGTCGAAGTTGCCTGGTAACGCCATTTAGTCGCTAATGACTTGTCACGCTCAGTGGCGAGCTCGGCTAGCCGTGCTTGCGCTTCCTGGTTACCGTTCATTGCGGCACGTGAAAGCGCAGATGCTGATGCATTTTGTTTGGCTCTATTCATGCAAAACAATGTTCGACGCCCGAGGCGTGCTTGGAGCTTGCTTGTGGCTCTCTGCTTTTCTATTACGCCCTCACTTGCCGATTCCGCGACAACTGAGCCAACTACGATGACGCACGAACAGATGATCTCCCACCTTCGCGAAGCCAACGATGTTGTAAAAGAATGGAAGAGTTTTGGGCATCATCCATTTGGAGCAGTTCTTGTTGCACCAGACAATCAGCGAGTGCTCATGACTCAAGGAAACATTAGCGTGGTACGACACGCCGAGACAGAGCTATCTCGCCGGGCCGCAGAAACTTACCCAGCCGACTACTTAGCGAAGTGCACACTTGTAACCACCTTTGAACCATGCGTGCTGTGTGCCGGGAACATTTACTTCGCCAATATCGGAAAAGTTGTATATGGTGCCACGGAAGAAACGCTCAAGGAGCTGACAGGAACCAGCAAGGTAAATCCGACGATGCACCTGCCTTGCAAACAAGTATTTGCTGCCGGACAGAAATCGATTCAGTTGAACGCAAAGTTTGCTATCTATGAACCGCGTGTTTTGAAAAAGAGGCCAAGCCTCGATGCCTACGTTCCTGGGAGGGATTGGCAATCATGCAAGGCCTAGCCAGACATCATAGTAATCTAGGGATTCCTGTTAGTCAATTTCCTGTATGATATTGTCAGCGCCGATTTGTGTCTCAGCTTGCGGGCGCTTTCAAGAATTCAGCTAAAGAGAGGCTCAAATGATTCGAAACACTGGCGCTCCGCGTGGTTATCTTTCTGCAACTATCGACACAACTGATAGTGGCACGCACATTCATCAGACTCGACTTTTCGAAGATAACATCGCACTCCTCTTGCAACAGAAGGAGCAAATACTAATGACTCCTGAGTACTTTCTCTCACCGTTGTCGTTTTGCTACGCGTCTGTGGGTGTTCCGGGCTTCGGTTCAATTAGCGCCGCTCTCCGGTTGGGTCACTTGCTGTTTGGGTGGGAACAAGGCATCCTGATCAATCAATGCAATCACTGCCAGGGCCAAGCATATATTGTTGCCTTTGGTGGCAATCTTAAGAGTTCCAGCTGTTGGTATCGCATGTGGTGCCAGAACTGCAGATTGTGGTTGCACTTGCCGGCAACAAAAGAAACCACTCGCAAGCGCACCGACTCGATAAAGGAAGTTCTTAGAAAATCGCCAGAATATTTTGAAGAATTAGAACAATACGCAACTTATGGTTTTTCATGGTCAGGCGACGGGTTGATGCCGGCGACAAAATCTCGGCTCACAACACGGATGCTCTTCCCGGCAGTGCTTGGTGTCTACGAACTGAACAAAATAGAATTACTTCGGGACCTCTATTTGTGGGCACATAAACGCTCAGCTGATCGATATGCCGCAGTTCGGCATTCACTGGGCGAACCCGATCCGTTTCGTCTCAAGCATCGGGACGCTCTTCGCCAGGTCATCGGCACTATTGTCAGGGAAAAATTGGATCGTGCCGCAGCTTTCAAATACCTGGAAACATGGACGGCAGAAAATTTAGCAGAAGACGAACGTGACGAGTTCCAACGTGTCTCTGAAGACGAGATCCTTGCTTTGCATGAAGGTAATTTTGCTCGCTACC
Source organism: Candidatus Obscuribacter sp. (assembly GCA_021772135.1). Taxonomy (GTDB): domain Bacteria; phylum Cyanobacteriota; class Vampirovibrionia; order Obscuribacterales; family Obscuribacteraceae. Next base: position 1,903 of record JADYXQ010000223.1, on the reverse strand, counting down.
AAGTGCGACCTTCAGAGTTTGAGGCATGGCGAGTAGTGTGGGATCGGAAGTAATTCCTTAACGAAATCACTTCCGTCCGCCAACGTAGACGAAAATAGCATTTCCTGGTTTTAGATCTCGCGATCAGTTGAGACAGCGTAATCGTAGACACCCGCAATATTAGGATGACTTAAAATCTTGGCAGATTTTGCCTCTCTCTACTGCACGGCAAAGCGGCCGTCACTCACCTTGCCAATCAACTGGGTTTGAATGGGGATTCTCAGGGAGAATCTTCACTGGGTCCATTTTCTCCTTGCGGTCCGGAGTTTCTGACAATTTGATTATCTGAGCCGTGAGGAGTGGAACTATGGTTCTATACCCAGGAATAGAGCGTGGATAGACTTTGTGTCGGCGCTGCATCCGTGGCGACTAAGTTTGTTTCTTCAGTGCCAGCTAAACTATGGGGTCGTCTTCAGAATTTTGACGTAATCACCTTTGAATTCTTTGTCTTGCTCCAGCTTTAGCCCTTCGCCAGGTTCGTTGGTTCTGTGCATTGACCCGATGAGTTTGTATTGGATGCTGTGGCCAATTTTGCTGTCGTCCACCTCTGTAAAATTTACTGTTTGAGTCGGCGTGATGTTCCCAGGCATATCCCATTTGTTCTCGTCTTTGGTTACACCAGCTCCAGTTCTCGGTGCGCCATGAATGAATTTTGACAGGCGGAGAGGTAAGTCTTTGTCAGAAACGAAAAGCCGTACTCTGTCTCCATTATTTGCAATTTTGTAAAAGTAGTTTTTAAACGTTCCTCTGTCTATATCTGGCGATGTAAGCACTATTTCTCTTAAGTGCTTAGGCTCTTGGTTTGATTTGTCGTAACGAGACTGTAGGTACCAATTAACAAGCCTGTTTCCCATACTGTGAGAAACGGTCATTAGATTCTCTGGTCCTATCTGCCTTTCCAGGCCTTGGAAAAATATTTGAAAAGGTCTTGCACTCCACTCTGCGTTGCATTCGTCTACAGTGTAGTCCTTCGTTTTTGCCGCAGATGGCCAGGAAAATAGCACCACAGGCTCGCTAAGCGCAGACTCTAGTCTGGCCGCTGATTTTGCTGCTCCTTCGAAATCGTTGTTGTAGCCGTGGACAAATAGGCAGGTTTCGTTGAACTTTGTGCTCTTTGTAGATGTTGCAAGTCGTTTGTAGAAGTCTTCTCGACTCAGCTTTTCAATTTTTGAGTGTTGTTTCGAGTCTTTCTTCGTTGCGCACTTCCAGGGCAAATTAGCTATGGCGCCATCGCTTGTTGGTTGTTCTGTCGGCGCCGGTATGACACTAGTGACGATGCCGTATTCTAACCCGTGGTCTGTGTGCTCTGGGCTTCGCCTGCCTGAATATATTTGGCGATCTTTATTATATTGGCGACTGGTAACGTAGAAAACCGGCACCGAGATCCAAGTCTTGACTTTTTCATTACATTGGCCAGGCTGAGTCGTCATTGCAGAGGCTACGCAAGTAACAAGAATTAAGAATGGTCGAGAGTAGCGGTGGTGTGTTTTTGGTGGCATAGTATAAACCTTTAAATGTGAAGCGATAGACGCTGAGTTTAATTGGTGCTGTTTTCGGTCTCGGTATTAGTGCATCAGCTGTCACTTCATCGCAGAACTTACGCAACTACTTTTTAGTTGCACAAGGAGATACGTTAGCCAGTGTCTTAGGCGAGATATGCCGTTGCAACACAAAGTTGATTTGTGTTGCCGAGCTGATTTTGTTTTATGAGAGGTTTTTGAGGACCTCTGCGCAAGATTTCGTTATGAATAATCTACTACCGGTAGTGCCTCGTGCGCAACAGGCTATATGCTGTTCAAAATCTACTCAAAGTCTAGAAACTATTGTGCAGCTTAGGTTTGCGCCTTAGATAAAATGTCAAACT
>JADYXQ010000222.1 GCA_021772135.1 Candidatus Obscuribacter sp. | reverse complement strand
TTTCGGCTTCAGGAACGAATTCGAAGAAGTGAGATTGCAGAGCCATCATTTGTTTGCCCGGGCCCATGAAGACAGTACCGCGACCTTCGCTGGCACCATATGTGATATCACAGACAGGCAGAGAACCAAACTGCTCGGGAAAATCAGCTAAGTAGAATGCGGCGGCAGCTTTGGTCCAGCAAGTGACAAGCTCGAGAGTAGGCCACACTTTATGGGCAACGAAATGTCCACTACTGTAAAGAGCTTGCAAGAAATCAGCACGCGCCGCATCGGGTTTTAAAAACTTGCGTAAGGCCGCGAGAGTTTCGTCAGACAGACTGCCGGGGGGCGAAATCGTGCCTTTGTGCACGTCGGCAATGAGCTCAGGACCGTACTGTTTGAGACGTCTTAAAAGCAAACTGATAGTGCTGGGGTTTAGTGTGTAAAAGCAAGAAAGCGGCAAAACCAGAGCCAGACGTAACAGCGTGTAATATCGAGTTTCGTAATCGCGTATCAAAAATACTTCATAAGGAATAGGCGATATATATCTTTTCACGAGAAATGGCTCGTGCTGGAAGAGCATGCCTGATATGGCGCCATACGGAATACCGCACTCTGTGTGCCCTTCAACAGCCGGAGAGACAACTGAAAGTGCCACGCCGCCGCTCACTTGCGGGAACGACTGCAGCAGGTGGTAGCCTGAAACCACTGATGCCAGGCGAAATTCCTCCATGTATCCCGGGGTGATAGGGATATATTTGGGCTTAGCAGTTGTGCCGCTGGTTGTGGCAAACATGAGCGGGCTCTCGGCTGTGAGCACCGATGTTTTACCAGAAGTTAACTCTTCAATATAAGGGCGGAACTGCTCATAGTCGCGAATGGGCACTGCGCTTTGAAAATCGGCCACAGATTTGATCGAGGCAAAGCCATGCTCGCGGCCGAAGACAGTGGCCGAATTTTTCTCGATCAATTTGAAAAGTTTTGCTTCTTGAGTCTCGCGCGGGCGCTGGCTGGCGGCCTCAAGCGAGCGAATTTTTCCTTCAGCGAGCAAACTAAAAGCTCGATACAAAGCCCGCCGAATCATAAACGAATTCGCCTCCGCGGCCATGGTAACGAACAGGAAAAACGCTTAGGCATTATACTCTGTAGCTTCGCCTGCGGTTTTTCGGCGAAATCAAAGATACATACATCAAATATATCGGGTCTTCGAATAGTAGATGGCTGTCACAATTTTCTCATTGACGATTTTTCTTCTCACCATCACCGCCGTGGCCTGCGCGCTGCAAACCCTGGCCTTCAGCCGTTTGCTGAAATACGTCAATAAAGAAATGCAACGACCTGCTTCCGCATATCATCCGCACGCCACAGTAATCTTGCCTTGCAAGGGCCTGGACCCCGGCTTTAACGACAATGTTCAAAAACTACTGAGCCAGGACTACCCTTCTTTTGAAGTAATTTTTGCCGTCGCATCCGACAGCGACCCGGCTTACGCCAATCTGATGGAGCTTTCAAAAACTTCTCCGGTACCAACCAGAATCGTTGTGGCGGGCATCAATCAAAGCCGCGCCCAGAAAGTTAACAATCAACTAAAAGCTCTGCAGGAACTTTCACCTCTTACTGAGGTCATCGTCTTCGTTGACTCTGACGTCATCGCCCGCGGCGATTTCTTATGCAGACTCGTGGAACCATTACAGGAAGAAGGCGTAGGCGTGACCACCGGATATCGTTTCTACATCGCTTCCATCACCAACTGGCCTTCGCAGCTGCGTTCTTTATGGAATCGCGTGACGGCATGGGAAATGGCGAATCCTAAATATGCGTTCGCCTGGGGCGGCGCCATGGCCATCAGACGTTCGGTTTTCGCCGAAGCCAGAGTGGCTGAAGCCTGGGACCGTGCCGCCGACGACGATCTATCGTTGACTACGGCAGTAAAAGCCGCCGGCAAAGCCGTTCACTTTGTACCGCAATGCCTGGTAGCCAGCGATGGCGATTCATCTGTGGCGGAAATTCTTGAGTGGACCAACCGCCAGCTCATCCTCACTAAGGTTTACTATCCCGAGCTCTGGGGTCGTGCCATCGCACGGGCCACAGTGATGGCTTTATGGCTGGTAGCTATGCTTGCTGCCGTAATCGGATATGCATACTGGGGCGACAATGCAATGGGTATGGCAGTTTTAGCCGGTCTTACAATTTTTCCGCTAGAATTGTTCTTTCTCGTCAAAGCTAGAACCTTGTGGCAGAGAGTGTTAACCGATAACCGGCAATACATACAAGAATCGTTTTTGACCTCTTGTGCCGCTATCCCACTTGCTCATCTCGTGCTGCCATGGATGACTTTATATTCAGTTTTGACCAACCGCATTCAATGGCGGGGAGTCACTTACGAGTTACGAAGTCCAACAGAAACTTTCATTATCTCCTCTTAATGTTGGCAATCAATGCAATGGTGACGGTTGGACAGATATTTAAAACCTTTCAAGTGGAAAATGGGGCCAGAGGTCATATACTTTTGATATTAAAGACAATATTTGCTTATGAAAGCTTTTGCTTGAGCGCCTTCGTGCGTAGAATTTTTAGGAGATTCTGGCCAGAAATGCGAATCAAAACTGCTGGCTCTATGAGAACGAACTAACTGTGCCGGCACTTTCAATTATCGCTATTTCGCCCGCCGCTCCTCGCGAGTGCTTTAAAGAGCCCGCTTTGGCCATTGCTGCTGCGCGTGCCGGAGCCACCGGTGTACTAGACCTCGAATACGTGAGCCAGATTGAGGCCGCGCAGAATGCTTTCGCCAAACTGGTCAAACATGCCGGTTCTGGCTCAGTAGGCATTCGCTGCCGCTCCGGCCACGTACCCAATTTGGTTGAATTGCTCCGCCCAGCGGGGGTTTCAGGCGATCTGGCCACGGGCGCTGCGTTTGATGCGCGTACCGTTAACGGTACAGTGATATTAACAGCGTCAGGCGGGCGTTTCGAGCCCGATATGTTAACGGCTGACATAGCCGAGGCCAAAGACAACGGATTTACAGTGGTTGTCGAAGCCATCGACGTTAACGAAGCACTAATGGTCCAAAATTGCGGCGCTGACGCAGTGATTGCCAAAGGTCACGAAGGTGCTGGGCGCATTGGCGACGGCACGACTTTTGTACTGGTACAACAATTTGTCAGAGCCCTCAAGGTAGCCGTTTGGGCTCAGGGTGGAGTTGGTTTGCATTCGGCCGCAGCGGTGGTTGCAGCAGGCGCCACCGGCATCGTGCTCGACGCTCAACTTTATCTCTGCCGCGACTCTTTAATAACTGCACCTGCTCGTCAACGTTTAGAAAAGATGGACGGCAGCGAAACCACAGTTTTGCATGGCCCAGATGGTCAGTTCAGATTGTTTGCTGAAAATGGCTCGGCCAAATTGGCTCACTTACAAGCTGCTCTATTGAGTCAAAACAGCTACGCTTTAGTTCACGCTCTTCAAGCCAATGTACACGCTCAGGCTGTAGGCGAAGGCGATGAGTTCTGGTTGATTGGTCAAGACGCTTGCTTCGCTCGCCACTTAGCGAGAGTAGGCGGCACCGTATCTGGTGCTATCGAAGCGATCAGGCAATCTGTCGCCGCTCAAATCGAAATTGCCAGCAAATCTTCAGTGCTGGCTGAGAACTCAGATTTAGCCGTATCGCACGGCACTCGTTATCCTATTATTCAAGGTGCTATGACGCGCGTCAGCGACAATAGCGACTTTGCTTACGAAGTAGCAAAAGCAGGCGGCTTGCCGTTTTTAGCGCTATCGCTCATGCGTGCTGCCGACATCGAAGTATTGCTGCAAGAAACCGCCGACAAATTAGGTTCAATGCCATGGGGTGTTGGCTTGCTCGGTTTCGTTCCGCCGGCTTTGCGCCAGGAACAAATGACCGTTGTAGACAAATTCAAACCACCATTTGCGCTGATTGCCGGTGGTCGCCCGGATCAAGCCAAAGCCATGGAAGATGCCGGCACCAAAACTTATTTGCATGTACCTTCGCCGCTATTGCTCAAATCGTTCATCGAAATGGGTTCGCGTCGCTTTATTTTTGAAGGCAAAGAATGCGGCGGCCACGTTGGCCCTCGCTCAAGCTTTGTCTTGTGGCAATCGATGATTGAAGTGTTGCTCGATTCAATCGGGCCGCGCGACAATGCATCGGCCTTCCATGTGCTCTTTGCCGGCGGTATTCACGATCAGATGTCAGCCGCTATGGTGGCTACGCTGACTGCCCCTCTCACCGCCCGTGGTATCAAAGTCGGTTTCCTTGTCGGTACCGCTTATCTCTTTACGGAAGAAGCTGTGCGCACCGGTGCCATTGTCAATAAATTCCAGCAAGCGGCTTTGCAGTGCAATGAGACCGTCCTATTAGAGACTGGCCCCGGCCATTCCATTCGTTGCATTGATTCTCCTTATAAAGAAATTTTTGACAGCCGCCGCGTCGAGTTGCAAGGCCAGAATAAGAGCCGCGACGAAGTGCGCGAAGAGCTCGAACTGATGAATCTCGGCCGTCTGCGCATCGCCAGCAAAGGCCTCGGTCGCAATCAATCTAATCAACTGGCTAATATTCCTGACGAACAACAGTGGCAGGAAGGTATGTACATGATCGGTCAGGTGGCTGCTTTGCACGACAAAGTAATGACCATTGCCGAATTGCACCACGACATTTCGGCTGCCGGGCAAAGCTTGCTTTCTGCTCGAGAAATCGAACAATTGCTCGAAGCTCCGGCTCCGGTCAACGAACAAGAAGCGATTGCTATCGTCGGCATGTCTTGCCAGTTCCCGCAGAGCAACGACGTTGAAACTTACTGGGCCAACATACTTGGTAAAGTTGACAGCATTACCGAAATTCCTAAGACTCACTTTGATTGGCAGAATTATTTCGATGCCAACCCGCTAGCTCGCGACAAGATCATCTCCAAATGGGGCGGATTCTTGCATGATGTAGTCTTTGATCCTGCTGCTTACGGCATTCCGCCTAGCAGTTTAATTTCAATCGACCCCATGCAAATGCTTATATTAGAAGCGGCCCGCAGTGCCTTGCATGACGCCGGCTATAACGAGCGTAAATTCCCACGGGAAAAAACTTCGGTGATTCTGGCTAACGCCGGTCACGGTCCAATTACCGCTCTTTATTCACTGCGCTCAATGCTCGGCTGGAAACTCAACGAACTGGGCGAAGAAGTCACCGACAAGCTCAAAGGCGACCTGCCTGAGTGGACCGAAGATTCATTTGCCGGATACCTCGGTAACGTTGCTGCTGGTAGAGTGGCCAACCGCCTTGATTTGAAAGGCATCAACTTCTCAATCGACGCTGCTTGCGCTAGTTCACTGGCTGCATTATATGTAGGCATCAGCGACTTGCGTTCTAAAGCCAGCGACGTTGTCTTGCTCGGCGCCACAGACACTCACAACCAGCCTGGCGACTACCTGAGCTTCTCCAAGACTCACGCTCTCTCGCCTAACGGCAAGTGCAAAACATTCGACGCCTCCGCCGATGGTATCGCCATCAGTGAAGGTATTGCCATTCTCGTCTTGAAGCGTTTAAGCGACGCCGAGCGCGATGGCGACAGAATTTATGCAGTAATTAAGGGCATCGGCGGATCAAGCGATGGCCGCGATCTGAGCCTCACCGCTCCTCGTCCAGCCGGTCAAATGCTGGCATTGCACAGAGCTTATGCCGACGCCAATATTTCACCAGCCACAGTACAAATAGTCGAAGCTCACGGTACAGGCACCGTAGCTGGTGACAGAGCTGAAGTAGAAGCTTTGACCAATGTCTTCAAAGCCTCAGGCGCTGAGCTGGAAAACTGTGCCATCGGCTCAGTCAAAACCAATATCGGCCACAGTAAAGCAGCTGCCGGTCTGGCTTCAATTATCAAGATCGCCAAAGCTTTGCACCACAAAGTTTTGCCGCCGACCATTAACGTCACTAGTCCGAGCCCGGCTTGCAAATTTTCTGAAGGTCCATTCTACGTCAACACCGAAAGCCGCCCCTGGGTGAGCGCCGACAACGGCCTGCCACGCCGCGGTGGAGTGAGCGCATTTGGTTTTGGCGGCACTAATTTCCATGCCGTTTTAGAAGAGTATGTCGCCCCGTGCGCAGCTGAACCAGCACCAGTGCTCGAAGCATGGCCGGCGGAACTATTTGTCTGGAAAGCTAACAACGGCGAGGACCTCGTTAAGTTACTGGCTCAAACTGAAGCTAACGTGAAGAAACTGCGTACTGATTTTGCAGTTGAGACCGGTGCTACAAGCCAGGGTCGTCGCCGGTTGTTCGAACTTGCCAGCAACCTGCACCTGAAAACAAAAGACATTCGCACAAGCGGAGCGTCATTAGCCATAGTGGCAGCTTCAGCCGAAGACCTCGAACAAAAGATTGCTCAAGCAAGAGAAAAAATTCAGAAGGGCGAAAAGAAATTTGCTCTACCTACCGGCGTGCATTTCAATGCGGCAACTCCTGTGGGCAGCAAGGTGGCATTCTTGTTCCCTGGCCAGGGCTCGCAAAAAGTAAACATGCTGAAAGAGCTATCTAATTATTTCCCCGAAATTTTAAACACCGTTGAAGCAGCCGACAGATACTTGGCTCACCAGCCAAAAACTGAACGCTTTAAACAGCGGCCTTTGTCTCAATATATTTTCCCTGCCGCCACGCTTTTAGAAGAGCGCAAACTAAAGCAGCAAGAAGAATTGACCAACACCGACATCGCTCAACCAGCACTTGGTGTAAGCGACCTGGCCATGCTGAATGTTTTGAAAGGCTTTGGCATTGCACCAGATATGGTGGCGGGCCATAGCTATGGCGAATATGTGGCTCTGCATGCAGGCGGGGTATTCAACAGAGAAGATTTACTGTTACTCTCGGCTGAGCGCGGCCGCATCCTCGCTCAGTGCGCAGCTAGCAATCCTGGTGCCATGGCGGCAATTTCCGCTGCTCCCGAAGTGGTGGCAGAGGCCTTAAAAAACATGCCCGGCGTTTACCTGGCTAATATTAATACTCCAGCACAGACCATCGTCTCGGGTTCTGTAGATGCCATTGAAGCCGCCCTTGAATCTTTCAAGGCTAAGCAAATCGCCGCCAAGCGTATACCAGTATCGGCCGCTTTCCACAGCCCACTTATGAGTGGCTCCGACAAACAATTAGAAGCTGTTTTGCAGTCGATTAAATGCAATGCGCCGACAATTCCTGTCTATTCCAACAGCACAGCCCAGGCTTATCCTGGTGCTTCTGCGGCCATTATCGAACAGCTCAGCCAGCATGCTCTGAGGCCGGTGCTTTTTGTCGATCAAATCAAAGCCATGCACGAAGCCGGCGCTAGATTGTTCGTAGAAGCTGGCCCTGGTAAAGTCTTAACCGGTCTGGTTGAAGCCACATTGAATGGAACCGGCGACTTTATCGCCGTTAACTGCGAACGAGCAGGCAAAAATAGCCTGGAGCATTTCTTGTCTACATTGGGTCAGCTGGCCGTTAACGGCGCGGCTATGGATCTGGGCAAACTGTTCTGGAACCGGATGTTCAGCAACAGAGAAAAAATTCGCAAGCATCTCAATGCCAACGGCAAACAGATGCTCTATATAGTGAACAGCGTTGAAATCACCAGAATCGGGCCTGACGGAAAGCGCGTCATTGCCCCGTCTAAGGCCGCTGCGGCAAAGGCGCCAACTGCAAAAGCCGCCGTTGCGCCACAACCAGTGGTGGCACCAGCCGCCCTGCAAAAATCTTCCAGCCCTACTAGCAATATGGCTCCCCGGGCTGCTCTGCCAACAAGCAGTGCTGCTTTAGCCAAACAAAAAAAACAGCATCCTGCCGATGTACCAAACCGCACCAACGGACAGCCACCAATGGAAACAAACAGTCGAAGAAACGGTAATCAACCTGCTCGCCAGGATCAAAACGTTGATCGGGTGATGCTCGAATTTCAGCAGAGCATGCTGGAAATGACCAATCGCTTTTTAGAGACACAACAAAACGTGATGCTGGCTTATTTGCAAGCGAATGGTCGCGGCAACGGAATTGCGCTACCGGTTCAACAAGCCATGCAAGTCGGGCAACTTGGTCAAATCGGGCAAGTTCAGCTGGGCAATAACGGCGGCTACCCGCAGCCGGCACAGCAGGCCGAACAGCACGCAGTACAAAGTTATGCCACCCAGACAATGGCCCCAGAACAGTACGTTGATGGGAATGGCGCTTATGGCAACACAAATGGCAATGGTCATGGAAACGGCAATGGCAACGGGCACAATGGTGCGGCCAATGTTGTCTACGGCACCAATGGCTCAAACGGCAATGGCGCTTATGGCAACGGAAATGGTAATGGCAA
>JADYXQ010000221.1 GCA_021772135.1 Candidatus Obscuribacter sp. | reverse complement strand
GCTGGGCGTCGCCAAGTGGTGCAATTACGATTTGCTTTAAAATTGAGTGCTTAATTACACATTGTCGTGGAAAAATACGTCCGGACGTATTTTTCCACGCAAAAGCAGCCCGCCTGTGCGGAAAATTACCTGGAAAATCTGCCAACCTATTTTCTAAGTACCGAAAATACGATCGCCGGCATCACCCAGCCCAGGCACAATATAGCCTTTCTCATTGAGATTGCTGTCCACTGATCCGACTGTAATGTGCACGTCAGGAAATTGCTGATGCACTCTTTTAATGCCTTCCGGTGCGGCGACAAAAGATACAAGTTGAATGGTACCGACGTTCAATTTGGCAAACAGCTTAATGGCTGAAGCCGCGGAGCCGCCTGTAGCAAGCATTGGATCTAGAACAATGATGCGGCTATCTGGTGGCAATGAATCAGGCAATTTGGCGTAGTAAGAAATGGCATCTAGTGTCTCTTCATCACGTTTCAGGCCAACGTGATAAATGCGTGCTGCAGGCAACATTTTTTGCGCCGCTTCCGCCATCACCAATCCTGCCCGCAAGACCGGTGCAAGAATTACATAGTCCGTGAGCGATGAACCTTTTGCTTGACCAACTGGAGTTTCGACTTCCAGTTCGCGCACGGTCATTTGTCTGGCAGCTTCGTAAACTAGATACTGACTGAGGGTGATGGAATAGCGGCGGAAGTCTGGCGACTGAGTCTGATAGTCACGCAATTTTGTCAGCAAATGCTGGACAACCGGATGGTCGACTACCTGTACTTTACTATTGAGAGCGATCATCGAACCTCCACAAAAGACTAACGAGCCCTAGGCTCTGGCCGCCATAACAATGCGCGCTTGATTTCTCGCCCATTTGTCGCACTCTAGTATATCCTCCAGAGCGGGCAATTTTATTGGCTTATGTTCATCGAGTACTCTCTCAAGGGTTTCAGCGATCTCAAGAAACTTAATTTCACCATTTAGGAATGAATCAACTGCGATCTCATTGGCGGCATTGAGCACGCAAGCGCTGGTGTCGTCTTCCCCGGCAGCTGCTTGCGCCAGGCCCAGACATCTAAACCGAACAGGATCGGGCTTTTCGAATGTCAATTCTTTTAAATCAGTTAAGCTTAATCGCGGCACACGACTGGAATGCACGCGGCCTGGATAGAAAAGAGCGTAGTGAATGGGTAGCCGCATGTCAGGCACTCCCATTTGACCGACAATAGACCCGTCCACAAATTCAACGGCTGAATGCAATATCGATTGCGGATGAATAACCACTTCGATTTTGTCTGCACTGATATCAAAGAGCCAGCGCGCTTCAATTATTTCTAAGCCCTTATTCATCAGAGTGGCCGAATCGATGGTGATTTTAGCTCCCATTGACCAGTTGGGATGCTTGAGCGCATCAGATATGGTGGCACTTTTCATTGCCTCCATCGACCAGGTGCGGAATGGTCCGCCTGAGCCGGTGAGCAATATTTTGGCCACTTCGTCCTGGGTGCGGCCGCGCATAATGCTGTCTGTGAGCGATTGAAAAATCGCCGAATGTTCGCTGTCTACTGGTACTATGGCGGCCTTGTACTGTTTAGCCTGACTGATGACCAGATGACCTGCCGCCACCATCGTTTCTTTATTGGCCAGAGCAATGATTTTGCCTTTTTTAATGGCTGAAAGAGTTGGCGTTACACCCAAAAATCCCACTACGGCAGTGACCAGCACTGTCGATTGAGGATGCTCAGCTACTGCTACCAGACCGGCTTCGCCGCAAAGACACCCAATGCCTTTCAACTGATCAGCAGTCATTATTTCTTTCAAGCTGGCCAGGTTTTCTGCCGTAGGCAGAGAGATCAAATCAGGTTTGAATTCTAAGATCTGTTCTTTAAAATCCTGAAGGTTTTTCGAGCCGGCTGCCAGGGCTGAAACCGTGAGTTCATCAGGGTGCACCTTGACTATATCGAGCGTTTGTTTGCCGATGGAGCCGGTGGAACCGATGATGCTGAGATACTTCAAATTCTAAAACCGCCTCGGTGGCAACGATGGAGGCAATTCGAATTTAGGAAAACTATTTTGCTTGATGTGGTCGCGAATTATTTTCAGCGATGCCTGTCTGGCCATGGCCTGATCGTAGCTGCCGGCCCAGAAGCCGAAATAATCATTGGGATAGCGTCCGGCGTTCCAGTAAGCTCCACCGGGCATGGCGGGTGAATAGATATTGGCACGGGGATAATGATTGACCGCTTTAAGCTTGCCGTCCGAATCGCGATAAGCGGCGTCGAGTACTGAAATGGCCTCATCTAATTTGCGCAATGTGGTGGGATTGTTTAGATCCGCGGCTCCACCATTGAGGAAATCGTTGATGATTGGCTTGACTGCGGCTGCTGTAAGAACATCGGCGAGGTAAATCTTATAATATGGATTGTCGGAAGTTTTGGCTGCTTCGCGCAAAACTGCTTCTTGCTTGAGTAATGCGGTTTCGCCAAGTTGCGACATGCTGGCGAAATATTTGAGCGAACTGGCCCCTCCATCATAAGCCGGGTTGAAACTGCGGTCGAAATTTTGCAAATTGGAGAATGTGGCTGCAGCGTAATTGCGATTAACGTCGACGCGAATTGATTCGACGGTTTTGGTCTGATTAGTCAGTTCAATATTTTGCAAGTTACCGGGCAAATAATGTTTTTTTGCGTTGTCCGGTCCATTTTCGAACCAGACAAAGAGACCTTTGGGATCTTGCCAGTAATTGACTTTGACGTTGGCAGGAATGTCGTTAATTTTCAGCTTATCGAACTCTTGAGGCCGGTTTTTGGCGGCGTAAGAGAGCTTCAGATCAAAATCTTTGTCATTAATCGATAGCTGCAGAGCCCGGTCGATTATGCGAATTTCAGGTGGCGTATCGCGCACCTGGGCAATTTGCGCCACGTGCTGGTCGCTGGCCACGGGCTTCTCAGTAAATTTGAAAGTCGGGCCATTGCCAAAAGGGGCGCCAAAGTCTATAGCGGGCTTGGGCTCGCTTTTTGTTACCTGGTTTTTTTCGGTTTGATCGCCCATCAGGCACAAATCCCCTATCTTGTCACTTACTTTAGAGCCCGAGCAACCTGACGTCAATGTGAGGAATACGTATAACGGCGGTTGTGTAGGTGCCGGTGCTGGATGCCGGGGTTAGTTCGGTTTGACGCCTAAGAAATTTTACAACTCATGGGTTGTATTTTCGTACAACCGATAGGTTGTAAAAATCCTTAGGGTGCGCCGATTAAAACCTGCAGAGAGTAGGAGATGTAGGAGCTCTACATTGAAGGTCTAGCAAACCACAATGACCGCGAGTCATGCGCGGGTGCTAGCAATGGCACACGTGAAGCGTTGACAGCGGCACACACAGGC
>JADYXQ010000220.1 GCA_021772135.1 Candidatus Obscuribacter sp. | reverse complement strand
CCTAGTATTGTTGCTTGCATCAGGAGTAGGAAAAAATAGCAGCTCTGGCAATTGTGCGGAATACCTGGCGAGCGGGAAATTGCAACCCGATCGAAATCACTTATCGAGACCACTGAACAAATCATTGATACCAGACTCAACAGCTTGGTCCATATTGAGCGCTTGGAACGAAGAAACTGCCTTCAATCCTTCGGGAACTTTGAGCCAATCTTTCTGTGCCTCGACAATTTTGCAATTATTGGTAACCACGACTGTGGTCTTGGAACGGCCCAAACAAGCATAACCGTAGTTCAACGGCACTAGTGGCACCAAAGGCACGCCGTCAATCTTCTCTAGAATATGATAAATAGCGACAGGCACGTGCAGATCAACACCTACAAATTCAGCTTTACGGGGAAATCTATCACTGAATCTCTTACCTTGGAACAAATCGATCTGCTGTTTTGTCCACGCCTCAGTCGTACTGCATGTCTGGCAGAGCAAGCCGTTAACTTCTTTAGACCCACTAGCCACAAGAGGAAACTTTGATGACGCAGGAAGGCCAGCCAATGTAAGGCTCTTGAGCATGATGTCAGACGGAGCGAACTTTTCTAAAGTTGGTTTCCAAACAGCATTAGCTCGCAGATTGAAAGCAACCGCATCAAAACGTGGTGCCCTAGCAATCACCGTTATTCCAGAGCGGGGGCATTCAGCACGCAAGCCGTTTTTACTAAGATAAACATCAATATCGCCAAAGACAATGCCATGTTGTTGCAACCTCCAAACTTGACTTGGCCCCGGTTCTCTTCCCCTAATCAAATCAGCAAAGCCAGCCTGATGGCTAGCTGAAGCGGTGGCCTCTGGTGGCGCAGCGACAACAGGCGCCAGCGAGAAACAAAGAAAAGCAGCGAGCAATATATTTACGGGAGCCAAAACTGAAACTTTCACTAAAACAGACACCTTCGCCTCATCGCACCGCTAGAAAAAGATACGGCAGAAACGCTTAAGTTTCAAACGGTTCGTCACCTTCTTTATTGAAGCAGATTTTTGTAACACTAAAAAGAACTGAATATGTTTATCGACTTATGCTCAATCTCTTACTGTTAGAAAGCTTGAAATTATGGGCATGTTAAGTGATTGATGGCCAGATGTCGAGTTTGGCTCAGAGCTGAGGGCATCTTCACTGTTTTGGGGTGCGCTTATTGAGATACTCTAAACCCGCCAAACAAACCGATAAATTAAACAAACAACGTCGTTCTTCTGGAGCCGTGCTAGTTGAAGCGGTCCTCTCGACTTGTATTTTATTGCCTATCATAATTTTGACTATATGGGCCTGGATTGAAATTTCCTATGCCTACATCATTGGCATGAACATGACTGAGGCAGCTAATCTTGCCGCACGAGCTCTGGCGGCAGAATATTATCGAGATCCCACTATTGCTCAAGACCTACTCAAGCAAAATCTTATACTTTCCCGCATTCGCATTGACAATATGGTCTCGAGCAATGCGCAATTCAAAATTCCTGACAATGGCTGGCAGATCAAGAAAGCCATCCTCAGCTCACCTGAGTCTGTAACCGTGACATGCACTTACACTCCGGGCGAGGGAGAGCCACCCCTTCCTAACTTTCCAAATCCCGACCCGCTCAATTTACGCCAGAAGATCAACATCAGTTCGTCGGCTACGGCCTTTGTTTACTAAACCAGCAACCAAAGGTAGTTATTTTGAGATCACGCCGTCGAAATCGTTCTGATGATGCCCAGATGATGCCTGAATTTACGGCCTCTCTAATGATGATTGTGCCGCTTATCGTAATTGCTGTTTATGTGATGATTGAAGCCAGTGAAGCGTATGTTATTCACTGCACCTTGAAGCAAGCCGCTAGCACTGCTGCTCGAAAACTAGCTATGGCATACGGTCTTGACCCAAAACATACCGTCGCGCACTGGAGCGAAATTGTTTCGTCAATTAATTACCCAGCGGTGGTTAGCAGCTATAAGCAGTTTGAACTTGCCGGCCAGGGCTTTAATGAAACAACCAATCCACCAACCGTTACTGTAAAAGTGCATTTTGTCTCAGACCTGTATGGATGCAAGCACTTTCCGGAACCAGATTTGCTTGGCTTAGGCAAAGGCTTCGAAATTGTGGCCGAATCTACCTGTCGCCTGGAGTAAATATTGGCGCTGACCAACTAAAGAGCCCGTAAAAGGCCCAAATAAATATGGCATGATGGTAATTGAGTTCTGGAGTCACAGGCAACAATAGAGACAGACTGTAAGCAGAAGGTATCGCTAGTGCGTATGACTAACCGGTTCGTCATCAAACTCTTAAAAAAGGACATATATGTCCGCAATGAAAAGGGTGCACTTAGCTCGCTATTTTTAGTAGCTCTAATTTTTGCCTTGTTAGTGCTTGGTTCAATTGCTGTAGATTTTGTTCATGGTTTTCATATTCGCAAGCAATTGCAGGTGGCTGCCGATTCAGGAGCTCTGGCCGGCGCCTATATGCTGACGACTCCGGCACCCAGCCAGTTTCAACAAAAAAAAGCCAGAGGTTGGGCACTAGAGATGGTCGGGCGCAACACCTCTGATAATCAACCATTAATCGATGATGGTCAAACTGTTGCCGTTAGCGTCGATGTAAATGCCAGGCCGATGAAGTTTCCCCATACCTGCGAAGTGACAATTAAACGGCAGATGCCAACGATATTCGCTAGATTCGTTGGTTTTCCCAGTTTTCCTATCAGCGCCCGTGCTCTGGGCGGAGCTTACGCTGGCTTGCGCACGGTCTCACCCAACCAGCTAATGCCAATTGGCATTTCTTCCAAGGCTGCCAGTGGAATTTTGCAACTGGACCCCAACAAGCCCAAGCAAAATGCTACCTGGATCTCCAACTGGAATGGAATGGGAAATCCCAGTCTGGATGTAGGCAACAGCCCGCTAGACGTTAACGGAACTGGCGATGTTGCAATGATGAGTTTGTTGGTTGGATGCACTTTCTTCTGCCCTGTGGTCAAAGCGTCGAATGACGACGGCCCAATGCCAAAAAAGCAAGAAATTCTAGGCACCACCCGAGTCACTTTGAAAAAGGTCAAGGGACCAAGTGATATCGAAGTACAAATCTCTGGTGGTGGCATTCTGAGAGGACGGCCAGGATTTCCTAACTTGCCAACTGCCAGCTCAGATGATTTGCAATTTGCTTTAAACATGCAATCATGGCGGATTCTTCTTATAGACAAGGATGCTGCTGAGCCCCGGTAGTGACCATTTAGATATCCGTTTTCTCTTAGGGTCAGCTTCCATTGACTCATCCTTTTGACTGAGCAAAATTGGTCTGATAAAGCATCGCGCTGTCATACCGCCGATTGATTTGCTTCCGAGCTAAACACTAGATACTGTGGCATAGATGAATAGCAACGGAAAATGATTTAGAAATACAGCAGGAGCGAAACAAATGAAGGTTTTGGTCGCCATTGACGACGCCATTTCGGCGAAGGTGGTCTGTCAGTTTGTGTCAAATCACAAGTGGCCTAACGACACTGAATTGCTCTTTGCCCATGTAATCGATCCGACTGGTTATGATCTTGATAATATTGCATTCAGCGATATTGTCCATCTGAATGTAACTGAGGCGGAAAGTGAGGCGCAGAATCTTCTCAATGGCCTGGCAGCAGCAATCAAGTTGAGCCATCCGAAAGTTCATTGCCAGGCTCAGATTGTCAAAGGAGAGCCGGCGGATGCAATCATCAAGCTCACTCAATCGTGGAAGGCTGATCTTTTAGTAGCGGGATCACACGGCCGTTCGGGTTTTAAAAGAATCCTGCTCGGTAGTGTTTCGATGACGCTTCTGGCTAAAGCACAGTGTTCAGTGCTCCTGGTCAAACCTGATTTAGTTCAAAGCGATGAAAGCATGAATGCGGCAAATAAAGAGAGTACACCAATTATTGGCAGAATTATAATAGCGATTGATGAAAGTGAAGTCTCAGATAAACTTGTAGACTTTGTCACCCAGCATATCTGGTCTAAAGCTGCACAGTTCAAGATCATTTCTGTAGTTCAGTACGCTCATACCATAGGTGTTTATCCTCCACCCGATTTAGCCGGGCGCTTGGGCGCTATTCTAGAGGGGCGCCGGACGCATATGGCAAAAGCAGTAGAGAGACTTCAGCTGGCGTTGCCCAAGCACAGTGTAATGTCAGAAATTGTGGAAGGGGATCCGAAACAAGAAATTTCCGAGTTTGCAGAACACTGGTATGCCAGTTTGATAATTATTGGGCACCACAACCGCAAAGGCCTAGAAAAATTGTTCGGCAGCACTTCTCTGGCAACTTTCTGTCATGCTCAATGCTCAGTGTTAATGATCAAAAGCTAGGCTGGGGGCAAGATAAATGCTCCTCGCTGACCAGCCTTTTGAATCAATTGTCGTCTTTTCCTGCTTGGCAAATGAAATAGATACAGTGATCAAGAATGTTTGCCGAAGGCTTGCAGTTGTCTGCTTCCATTAAGACTGCCAGTTGATTACCATGGCTTTTCTCGCATTGCTTTACTCTCAATAAATTGCCTTGATAGTCGGCAAGCGCACCAAGCAAAATATCTATCGCTTGTTCGGGTTTGAGATTGGCAAAGAAATATCGAACCGCCGACTCGTGCGTTTCGAGCTGTTTACAAATCTCTTTACAGTTGGAACAGCTTTTGGGCATAAAAAATCAAACTCTTTGAAGCCTATCCTCTGAAGTCAGTAGCGGCCTTTCAAGATCTGTTTGTTGCGGCGGTAGTAGCAATGTAGTGTAGGCGCCTAAATCTCGCACAAAATGATCCACGGCTTGACCCGTGCAGAGATATTTACCGATTTTGGTGTTGCTTAAGGTGATCACCAGTAAAGAATCTCTCTCGTTTTGAGCCGCGTTTAAATAGAAATCTTCTATCTCGTGAAGCTTTTTGCCAATTACTGCCACATCTGCACTAGCAGGTAGTTCAGACTTCACTTTGTCAATGAGTTGACCTATAGTCTTCAGGCGTCCTGTGCAGATAATCTGTGCAGAAATATCGAGATCCTGCGTCAGCTGGAGAAAATAATTCAGTACGCCGGTGTTGTAAGTCACTTCGCAAACTACCAGTCGCGCTCGAGTCCAGATCTGGCAAGGTCTTTGCACAATCAAGACCGGTCTGCCGCATTGTTCGGTGACTAGCTGGCAGAGACTTAATTTCATATGTCCGTGTCTGAACTGATTATCAAAACGACTAATTTCTTGATGTCCAATGATCAATAAATCATGCCGCTGCGCTCTGCGGCAGATTTCTTCAGCCACATTGCCATCGTCAATTACCATCTTCAGCGAGAGGTCGCTGTCCAATCTAGCCTCGCATGCGGCAACTAAAGTTTCCGCAAGAGACTTTAAAATTGTCTGAACGCTCTGATAGGCTGCGATGTACGGTCCACTTCCAATAATGCCGGGCAGTTCCTGGCCAATTAATTTCCACATGGCCGCGCTATCTACCACTGTTTGCACAGTTAAGTCGGAAGCCGTTTTTCGTGCCAGTAATGCGGCCAGATCTGCTGCCCACATTGCTTCCTGTGAACCGTCCATAGCCAGGAGAAATGACTTATTCATGGCCTCTACCTTTTTTGCATAACAAGATCATTAAACAAAGAAACGGGACGGTTGAGCATCCACTATTCGGACTAAGCCTGTAGGGTGTAGATGAATCTTGAATGCTTTGGCCTTTACTGAAAGGTGCTTGTTTAAAGCAGCTGAGTTTTTATCCAGTCGTACCAATGTTCAAGGCCGTCACCGCGGCGCGCCGAGATTTCAATAATTTTCATTTTCGGATTAACCGAGATGGCATATTGCTTGCACAGTTCAATGTCGAAGTCGAGATGTGGCAGCAAATCCATTTTGTTTAAAAGTAATATTTCAGCAGCGCGAAACATATGCGGATATTTTACTGGTTTGTCTTCGCCTTCGGTAATTGAGAGAATGGCCACTTTGCTTTTCTCTCCCAGATCGAACAAAGCCGGACAGACAAGATTGCCAACGTTTTCAATAAACAACACCGAGTCGCGTGGTGGGTCTAATTGCTTGAGGCTGACCGCCAACATTTGGGCGTCGAGATGACAACCGGCACCTGTGTTTATTTGTACCACCGGACAGCCTGTTTTCTTGATACGCTCCGCATCGTTCAGGGTGGCTTGATCTCCTTCCACAACACTAATTGACAATTCGTTTTGCAAATCTTTGATGGTGCGCTCCAGCAGCGCAGTTTTACCGGCTCCAGGGGCGCTTACTAAATTTAGTGCCAATATATTTGCGCCCTCAAACCAACCCCGATTTCTTTCAGCGAGAAGGTCGTTTTTAGCCAGGACTTTCTCTTCTAGAGTGATCGTAGTGGATTGTTTATGGCTGTGACTGTGTTCGTGTGCATGATCATGATTATGGTCATGCACATGTTCGTGGTCATGTTCGTGGT
>JADYXQ010000219.1 GCA_021772135.1 Candidatus Obscuribacter sp. | reverse complement strand
CAACCAGGGTAGAAGCAAGCATGGCGGCGTTATCGACAATCGCCTTTTGATAGACATTAAACTCAGGCTTCTGTGCTTCGCCAAAAGCAGCTGCTTTTGCGGCAATTACGTGCATAAGCGGCCCGCCTTGTATGCCGGGGAAAACAGCTTTATCAACTGCGGCGGCGAACTCTTCTAAACACATCACCACACCGCCCCGCGGGCCGCGCAATGTTTTGTGAGTAGTAGTGGTGACAAAATGCGCATGTGGAAATGGATTAGGATGCAGGCCGGCTACAACCAGACCGGCAATATGAGCAATATCGGCCAGTAAGAAAGCGCCTACGCTATCGGCAATCTGACGCATCTTTGCAAAATCAATAATGCGCGGATAGTTACTGGCACCACACACAATCATTTTGGGTTTCACAGCTGTAGCGGCTTTTGCCACGACGTCATAATCGAGACGGCCTGACTGCGGGTCGACGCCGTAGAAATGAGCATCAAACCATTTGCCCGACATATTCACAGGTGAGCCGTGAGTGAGGTGGCCGCCTTGATCAAGGGCCATACCAAGAATGGTGTCACCGGGCTTGAGCATGGCAAAGAAGACTGCCATGTTTGCCTGAGCGCCACTATGAGGTTGCACATTGGCGTGAGGTGCGCCAAAAAGCTCTTTAATGCGAGTAATTGCTAAACGTTCAACATCATCTACATTCTGGCAGCCGCCATAGTAGCGCTTGCCCGGGAGCCCTTCTGCATATTTATTTGTCAAGACGGAGCCTTGAGCTTCTAATACCGCTTCGCTGACGAAATTTTCTGAAGCAATCAGTTCGATACTGTTCTGTTGCCGAAAGAGCTCTTTCTTGATCATCTCGAACAGTGCCGGATCGCTATTTGCCAGATGGCTGTTAGTTAAACTCATATTCACCCCAACGGTCTTGTACAGCGTATTTTAGCATTACAAGGTGCTTCTCAAATCAAGTCAGCAAGCAGGTCAAGAGCACGCATACGCTTACCAGCTTTGTATTCGATATACGATTGCATTACTCGCCGAGCGGCTACTGTGGCCCCGACCAGTGCCCTCGCATCCTGAGGCTGATTGGGATTAATTTCCATATCGATTTGTTCTGAACCGATATTAGCCAACACCATGCGCTTCCAAACCAGAGGAGTGACATAAACATTGGTACGCTGGCCGTCCATGGCCTCCGAGCGGGCGCCTGAGCGCGCCGCCAGTCCAAGGCGAATATTTTCTTCCTGGCTTTCAATTGCATATTCCTCGGCTTCTTCCTCCACAATTTCAGAAGCTGCCGCCAGGCGCCGCATGCGGTGAAAACATTTCTGGCAAACGAGGCCGCCCAGTTCATAGTTGAAGGCAGTCAAATTTTTCTCGGTAAGCGGGTCGCGGCAGCCCACGCAAAAATTTAGCTCGGGTTTGATACCGAGCATCTGAAGCAGGGCAAATTCGAATTCGAGACAAAGCAGGGCCGGGTCACGTCCGCTGGCCGCCATCAGACCCATCGAAAGGCAGAGACGGTCGAAATAGCGTTCTGACTCATCAGCCAGTCCGGGGCCGAATACTTGAGTCAGCTCAGCGTAATAAAGAGCGTAGGTGAGCCTGGTCAGATCGTGGCGCAGATTGGCAAAAGTCTCGATATTCTCGCATTGAGTAATAATGTCGAGATTTTTTCCTTTGGCCAATAACAAACGATTGACATTGAGCAGTTCAGATTTGCCTGATATGCGCGCACCGGGCTTACGCGCCCCTTTCGCCACAGCACGGTGTATGCCCTTTTCGCGAGAAAAAAGGGTGATGATCTTGTCGGCCTCTCCTAAATTGAAAGTGCCTACATTAATAGCTGTAAGCGAAAATGTTGGCAATCGCCCTTACTTAGGTTGTCTTGATAGGCTCTTTAATCAGCTCTGCCCACTCGCTGTGTACAAAACCTGCGTCCGGTTTGTCGACACGTTCGTAAGTGTGTGCACCAAAGAAATCTCGTTGTGCTTGAGTGAGATTTTGAGGCAACTGGGCGCTGCGGTAGCTGTCGAAGTAAGAAAGACTGGCTGTTAGAGCCGGTACTGGAATGCCGCGTTTGACCGCCTCTTGAATAACGGCGCGCAATGATTCGTGCGAAGCTGCCATCCACGAAGCAAAATCGGGATCGATTAAGAGGTTGGGAAGGTTTTGATTATTGTCAAAAGCAGTGCGAATGCGCTCGAGCAATTGAGCACGAATGATGCAACCACCGCGCCATATGCGCGCGCATTCAGAAAGATTGACACCCCAGTTATATTTGTCAGAGCCGGCTTTGATTAAGGCCATGCCTTGTGCGTAACTGCAAATCTTGCTGGCATAAAGTGCTTTTTCTAAGTGGGCAATCAATGCTTTGTCGGCTGGCGCTACTTTGGCCAGCTCGTTTGTTACCGAAGCAAAAACGGTAGAGGCAAATTTGCGCTCGCCTTTCATAGACGATAAAACCCGGCCGGTGAGTGCTGCGTCGATGGTGGGCACAGGCACTCCTAAATCAAGAGCAGCTTCTGAAGTCCACTTACCGGTGCCTTTTTGACCGGCTTTATCTAAAATCAAATCTACTAGAGGTTTCTTAGTTTCAGGATCAACTACCGACAAAATTTGCGCAGTAATTTCAATCAGGAAGGAGTCCAGCAGGCCTTTATTCCAATTAGTGAAAACTTCGGCCATTTGCGCTGCCGACATATTGAGCACACGCTTGAGCACATCATAAATTTCAGCAATTAATTGCATGTCACCGTATTCGATACCATTATGCACCATTTTGACAAAATGTCCAGCACCGTCCGGTCCTAAATAAGTAACGCATGGGCTGCCGTCTACTTTTGCGGCAATGGCTTCCCATACGGGTTGCACTTGTTTGTAAGCGTCGAGATTGCCGCCGGGCATGAGCGATGGCCCCCAGAGAGCGCCTTCTTCGCCGCCAGATACTCCGGAGCCCACTAGCTGGAGACCCTCCGCAGCCAGAGCTTTCTCTCTTTTCATAGTGTCTGTAAAATGCGAGTTGCCACCATCAATAATGATGTCGCCTTTTTCTAGAAACGGTTTTAATTTGTCGATGGTTTGATCAACGGCGTCACCGGCTTTAACAAGCAAAATAATTTTGCGTGGTTTAGCGATTGATTCAACAAAACTTTTCTCGTCAGGGCAACCGACAACGTTTTTGCCATTGCCTCTGCCTTCTACAAAGTCAACAACTTTGGAGTGACTGCGGTTGAAGATGGCAATTTTAAAACCGTTGCGCTCAATATTGAGTGCCAGGTTCTCGCCCATTACTCCCAGGCCAACCAGACCAATGTCACATAATTTGCCGTCTTTAGTGTCAGCCATTTCATCCTCCAGATTATTTACTATGGATTTACGTTTAGCAGCCTTGCACAAGGCTCATCTACAAACCATTCAACCGAACCTTCGCGGCAGTCGCCAATAACCAATTGCGAAGGATATTTCTTGTCCGAATGCAGAATTACATCTGCAAATATTTCAGCTTTGTTGTCACCGGCTGCCAGGAAAAACAATTTTTTGGCATGAGCGAAAACCGGCCGGGTTAAAGTTAGTCTTGTGGTAGCAAGTTGCGGTACCTGATTGGCCACGCAAAAACGAGTCTCCTCTTCCAATGCCACAGTGCCAGGGAAAAGCGAAGCAGTGTGGCCATCATTTCCAAGACCCATGAGAGCCAGAGACAGGCGAGGCCATTGTTTTTCGCTTGTATCCTGGTCATTTAATTTAAAGAAACGGCGCAGACTTTGCTCATAGCGTTTAGCCGAGGCATCAGGATCTTTGTCTTGATCAATGGTGGGATAGACATTTGTCGATGGAATAGAAATATGACTGAGCAAACTATCGCTCACCATTCTGTAATTGCTTTCGCCATCAGAGTGAGAAACGCAACGCTCATCACCGAGAAAAAGATAAGTTGAATTCCAGGGAAATTCTTCGGCCGAAAATTTAGCCAGATGGCTGTACAGGCCGCGAGGTGTATTACCGCCTGAAAGAGCAATAGAAAAAATGTTCTCGTCTTTGACGCACTGGAAAGCCATTTCAGCCATGCGAGCAGCCAGAGCAGTGAACAGTGCACGCTCATCTTCAGCGATATTAATGGTCTGTTGGTTTACTTGAATAGTGCGCATGAAGCTATTTACTGCCTTGGCTAATCAATTTAAGTAAATCGCCTGCGCCTTTTGCCGCTGCTAAATAAATAGGATCTTTGGCAGAGTGCTCAAAGGCAAAGTCTACAAGCTCGGTAAAGGCCGGCTCCCCTGCCCCTTCTTTGTCACGAGTGCTAGACCAGGGCAGTTCCATATATTCTTCAGAACCGTCATTGCTAACTTTGAGTGCACCACCGGCGAAGTCAACATTGAGTTTGTCATCTCCGTCGCCGAAGGTCATTTCAAAGCTATTGACGCCGGCGCTGAGATTGTCGGCCTCATGCAAGATCACATTGACACTTTGACTGCCGCTCTCGCTTTTAAATAAAGCCGTGAGCCCAGACTTACTGGCACTATTGGTCTGATTTTGGCTTACCTGGCCACTGTCGGCGCGCAGTTTTAGCCTGGTGGTCAGCCAGGTGGCAAGCAGCAAGGCCTGGCTGAATCCTGCTGCATAACCGCCATACTTAATTGTGATCGTTTCAATTGCTTGCAAACGAGCGGGCAAAATTGATACATCGGTATGATCAAAAGCCAGTGCAATAGCTTTGCGCCAGGCAGACAGAGTCAGCCAAGCCAAGTCGACCACTACTGCATGCTCGGCCAGATCCATAGCAATTTGCAAATTTGAAATTAAAGAGATCACCAGCTCCTTATTAATTTTGCCATCTGCAGCACCGCTTATTCTGCTATCCATCAATAAATGATCGAGGTAAGAAAGAAAGGGTTCGATTACGGCTCTGGTCAATTGTTTACTGCCGGCAAATAGCCAGGAAGGCAGCTCCGGTATCACCAGTGGTGTGACCACGCTGGCCAGGCCGGTAGAGACAAAGGCAGTTCCTGACCACTTTACGGTAATTTGCTCGCAGCACATTTGTTTGTCCAGGCGACCGGGCAAGAAATGACAATGAGCAGTGACCCAGGCTTCTACTTTTTCTACCGGCGCACTGGCAATTACAGCCAGTATGGCCCGGCAAGGGTGACGCACTGTAATCTCTGAGAGCAAACCTTCAAATTTGCGCTCGTTTTCTTCTTCGCACAAAAGCACCATATTGAGAGCACAGGCACGAATAACCGGCTTCCAAGCCAGATCTTCTTCACCCGCAGCGCGCCCCGCTGAATCCCAGAGCCGGTTGAGTTCTCTTTCAATCTTGGCCACATCAACCTGGGCAAGATTGCCCGAAAGAAATGAAAGCGTGCGCCCTTCATCAGGTGCATTTTTTAGAACCGGCATGGAACTCATAGTTTCCTCCAGGCATGCCCGGTTGAACCAATAAGATCATCTGCCGCTTTAGGGCCCCAGGAGCCGGCTTTGTAGTTCGGGAAATCCCCGGGCTTCTGGTTATCCCAGTGCTCGAGCAATGGCTCGATATATTGCCAGGATGCTTCCACAAAATCGGTACGGGCAAATAGCGAAGGATCACCGATTAAACAATCGAGAATCAAACGCTCATAAGCCGTGGGTGTGCGGGCACCAAAAGCAGTGCCGTATTTAAAGTCCATATTGAGCCAGCGCACCATAGTGGTGGGGCCTGGTTGCTTGGTGGCAAACTTGAGAGAAATGCCTTCTTCCGGCTGAATTTGCATAACCAGAATATTTTCTTGTTGTTCAGCCTCGCATTTATCGCCGCTAAAGAGCCTGTGTGGCGCCTTTTTAAAATGCACCGCTACTTCGGTAACCGATTTAGCCAGCCGTTTTCCTGACCGTATATAAATAGGTACTCCGGCCCAGCGCCAGTTATCCACTTCTAATTTGATGGCGGCAAAAGTAGGAGTGGGAGCATCAGGAGCGACGCTGTCTTCTTCACGGAATCCGGGTACAGCAGCGCCGACGATAAAACCGGCACCATACTGGCCGCGCACGGCATAGCGATCGATTGTACCTGGCGTCAGTGGTTTAAGACAGCGCAACACTTTGATTTTCTCATCGCGCGTGGCTTCGGCGTCCATAGCGATTGGAGGCTCCATCAACACCAGAGCAAGAAGTTGCAAAAGGTGATTTTGAATCATGTCGCGCAAGGCGCCGGCTTCTTGATAGTAGGCACCACGACCTTCAACACCGATAGTTTCGGCATTGGTAATTTGAATGTGATCAATATGATTGCGATTCCACAATGGTTCAAATATGCCATTGGCGAAGCGGAAGACCATAATGTTCTGAACAGTTTCTTTGCCCAGATAATGGTCGATGCGATAGACCTGATGCTCTCTCATCACTTCGTGAATATGTTCGTCGAGTGCAATTGAAGAAGCCAGATCGTGGCCGAATGGTTTTTCAATCACCACTCGTGGCCAGGCCGGTTCACTAGCCTTCACCTTAGTGACCATCCCAGAAGCCGCCAGGCCCTGAATGATTGGTAGATACAGGCTTGGCGAAGTAGACAGATAGAAAATGTGACGGCCTTTAGTGCCATGTTTGCTGTCGAGCTCGGCCAAGGTACTCTTGATTACTTCATAACCTTCCGGTTTTGATGAATCAGTAGAACGGTAGTAAAGGGAAGAAGCGAACCTTGCCCATGAGTCTTCCTCGAAAGGAAGGTCGGGAGCGAATTTAATCAACGATTCTTTCATCAGGTTACGAAATGCTTCGTCGGTCATGGGTGTACGAGACGTACCCAGCAAAGCAAAGCCCTTAGGCAGCAGACCTTGCAAGAAAAGTGCATACATGGCCGGTACAAGCTTGCGCTTGGTTAAGTCACCGTGCGCGCCAAAGATCACAAACGAAAGTGAATCTACGTGCCTTTCCAGCGCCAGACCCTCCAGTAGAGGATTTTCAAGCACTTTCTCTTCGATCATTGTCGTCTCCTCAATTAAGGACGAGATTTTAGCACTATTCGGCTGTTAGCCAGAGAGTGCTGCTGCTGTGCTTAATGCAATGCCAGCGGCATAATTTGTCAATAGAAAGCCGCTTTGGCACCATATTTAGTACCAACACGTGCCGCCAGTCAAAAACTCGAATCAGGCAGGAATACTTTCATCTGATTGCACGTTAATAACGCGCACTCCGCGACCTTCAGTAAAATCAACCACGTCCTGACCGCGATCACCCATGGGCCATAGCGGCACTTCCATCAGGGCATATTCGGTGTGATAGATAATCGTCGATGAATCAGGATACGGGTAATACTCGGCATAGATAACATCATCAAGCAGAAGCATCTGGGTTGTCTTCTTTTTGGCGTAGCGGTCGATTATTACCAGCACCACTTCGCTCTCAGTCAACTCAAGCACATATTCGCGCTTTGAGTCGCGCACGACGCTGACACCGAAAATCGTCAACAAAACGCCGAAGGTAAAACTGCTGACGGCAATGAGAATGCGCCAGGCGGGCCATTCCCACAGGGCAAAGAGTGCCACGGTCAACCACATGGCCACAAAAGCCCAGCCCATTGCTAAAAAAGTGCAAAGGGGCAAAAGTCCGGCTCGTCTTTTTTCAGGAAGCGAGGTTAAAGTAATGCCGCATCTAGCAGTCCTGGCAGGCATGGCAATCTCCCAACGGAGAAATCTGAATCTATACAACTATGGCGCAGATACACCTATTTTGTGCCCACTTTTTTGCCGAACTAAAAGTCAACCAAAAAGCGACATCATCAAAATGAAAGTACCCGAATTCCAGAAACAGTGGGCCACCATGGAGGGGATCAAACTCTTGGTGCGCTCGAAAACGAAAGCAAAAACAAAACCAAGCACGAACAAAGGCGCAAACGCGCCTGGATCCATATGCACGGCTGAAAACACGGCGGCGGAAATGACCATAGACAGCAGTGGACCAAAACGCCAGCGCAAAGATGTGTAGAGAAATCCGCGAAAAAGCATCTCTTCGCAAATGGCCGGCAGCACCCCGATGGCTATGATAAAGAGACATCCAGCCAGCACATTGTGCGAACGTACTGCTTCCATAACGATGGTCAATACCGGGTTACTGGAACCTTCTGAACCAAACAAGTGTTTTGACACCAGTGAAGCACCAAGAGCCAGCGGCACACAGGCATACCAGGCGAGTACGCCGGCCATCACCAGACCGAAAGTGCTTCGTGTGGGAGTCTTCCATCTTAGTTTGACGGCCTCAAAGAAGCCGGTGCCACTGCGTTTCGTGGCGATAAACCAGACCAATATCAGGGCCGGCAAATTGCTCAATAGGTAAATAACCATGGTCAGCAAAGCCAGTACGGTAGCGTCTTTTACTCCAGTTTTAAAATTGCCGGCAATGGCCACAATAATGGGTGAAATAAATGACTCAAGAGTGAGCCAGCCTATCAGAACGCCATAAACTTTAGCAAAACCATATGGCGCCGGCGCTCTGATTTGCGCCACCTGAGCCTCATCAGAGATCTTGCGAGGTAAAAGGATAATTTGCGTGCCGATGGTAATTAAACCGACCACCACCGAAAAGCCCATGTAGCACATCAGTGCAATTAAGCGCACAGTAAAAGACTGACTACCGGCGTCATAGGCGGCATTGCTCTCTTCAAACGACTTAGTATCACCGGCAGACTTGTATATCTCGAGCTTGAGCACGTCGCGATAGAAGCCAAATGAAGTGAGCTGGTCCACAAGACTGAGCGCAGCCGGAACCTCACCTGATGGCAGGCGTTTTTTGACATAGAGATTATCGAGCAGTGCGGAGGCTTTGGCGCTGCGCCCTTCCTTATCGGGGCACTTTGCGATTTCAGCCAGCTGAGTTTTAAATTCGCGGCCGGTTTCTGCCCGCAAAACTATTTGCTTGAAGCGCAGGGGCAGTGATTCGGGGTCGCGTGACGCCGCTTTATCAATGCTTTTTTCTGCTTCGGCATACATTTTCCCATCAACAGATGATAGAGAATGAGATGTACTGCCACTGGCGCCGAAGGCACTCTTCATGCCCTGCGCCAGGCGCATGACGAACTCAGATTGAGCCGCTTCCATTACAGCCGCGCCCTTACGGTCTTTAACGCGACTGTTGAAATTGTTGTAGAAAACAATGCCGACAAAAATTGTGCAAAGCAGCAAAAGGGCCGTAACCAGCCTTGGTTTGGTGTTTGACTTGCTGGTCAGTACCGCTATGGCAACAAAGACAACAAGAGCCTGCAGTACATTAATCACTGCCTGGAGGGGATTTGTGGGCATGGAGCCTCAAGCGGCATAGAAAGCTGTTAATCTAGATTTTAAATCTTACAGGATCTAAGAGACTGTGGCTTGCCTTTCAGTATTGCCGGCGCTAATCGCCGCCACCGCCGCCGCCGCCGCCACCATCACCACCGATGAAGGCACCGCCCAGTTCACCCAGCTGGCCGAAACCGCTGAATTCGCCGTAGTCGCCGAAACCTTCCAGGCCACTGAAACTTGTGCCAGTATCGTGCAAAAAGTCTTTGTCGTTGCCAGGAAACATGCTGGGATCGCCTTGCGGCACCTGGTCGGCATAGTATCCCCAGGGGAAACCCTTAACCAGGCGGCGTTTCATCAAAAAACGCGGTTGTTTGACATAACCAAGCCCTAACATCACCGTAGTGACGAATAGAAACTCGAGTACACAAATTTTCCAGAAGTCGATTGCCATGACTCATCCTGACTTGACCAGTGGATCGTATGCTTAATAATCCGGGACGTCAACAGGTAGAGTGGGGTAATTACTCAGCGTCGGTCAATAAAGCAATTTTTTGAGAGCCTACGCTGCTCACCTGCATACGAGGACCTTGATTGCGCTTGAAGGCGTCAATGTAACGGCGGAGGGCCTCACGCATCAAATCTGAGCGAGTTCTGTGCTCAACCTGAGCGACAAAATCGATTTGTTCAAGCAGACCTGGTGGAAGCGCAACAAGTACTTTCTTCGGCATGGACTTTCCTTTTTGTAAATTCCAAAAAAGTATTAAAACCAAATTTTCGAAACCGACGCCACAAGATACCGGTAAACTAGTTGTGCCTAGTAAACTGGACAGACGCAAACGCACCTTTTATGCTAGGTGAATTGTCGAGGGAAGTGCTCTTCGATTTCCACAATACAATTTACACTTATCAATGCACTTTTTAAAGAGCTAAAAGGCCCATAAGCAGTGGAAACCGAACAAACTAATATAAAAGGTTTCTTGGCTAACATCAGAATCACCACTGGCGACACCACTGCGACAAAACCACATACCATGCGGATATTCAAAGAACATACTTCGTAAATCCATATGACTACCAACGATTTTATTCAACATTCAAACAACGATTCTAACCAAGGGTCGTCGGAGAAAGTTGGCGAAAAAAATGCTGAAGCGATTGAAAGAGTTGGTTCTGAAATCGAACAACCGAGCGGCGAAAAGCGCCTCACCAGCAACGTCAAAGCAGGTGGCTGTGCGGCTAAGCTCAGTGCCACCGAGTTGAAACAAATTCTTGCCGGCTTGCCGAAAAGTAAAAATCCGAACCTGCTTACCGGCATTGATAATTTTGAAGATGCCGCGGTATATAAGTTGTCTGATGATCTGGCAATTATTGAAAGTGTAGATTTCTTTCCACCGCTTGTTGATGATCCATATCTGTATGGCCAGATAGCAGCCTGCAATGCCCTCTCTGATATATACGCCATGGGCGGTAAACCGATCATGGCTCTGGCAATATTTGCTTTTCCCACTTGCGATTATCCACTTTCCGTCGCCAGTGAAATTTTACGTGGTGGCGCCGATCAAGTGGCACGCGCTGATGCTCTTCTGACGGGCGGCCATTCTATTCAAAGCCCTGAGACCGTATACGGCCTTTCAGTCACCGGTTTGATTCATCCAGATGAAGTGCTCACCAACAGTGGTGCCCGGGCCGGTGACAAAATCATTATGACCAAAGCCCTTGGCACTGGGGTAAGTTTGCTGGCACTAAAAGCAGCTCTCCTGAGCCAGGCTGAACAGGGTCAACTATTTTCTGCTCTGACCACCTTGAATGATCGCACTCTAGAAGTTGCACGCACAGTAGATATACATGCATGCACCGACGTCACTGGTTTTGGACTGATTGGGCATATTCACGAGATGGCCAAAGGTAGCAAACTCGCCGCTCGCATGAACGTATCGGCATTGCGTTTTCTTTCGTCGGTTTTAAACTTTGCCAAGCAAGGGCTTGTACCGGCAGGAGCGTACAGCAACCGAAAATCATTTGAAGCGAGCGTATCGTATATAAAAGATTTGCCTTTAGAAGTCAGTGATCTTTTATACGACCCGCAAACTTCAGGCGGTTTGTTATTTGCAGTGGCTGAGCCAGATAGCCAGAGAGTGCTGCGCAGCTTGGCCGATGCCGGCATCGAGGCTACAGATATCGGTCAGTTTATCGAGGGTATTCCTGGTCATATCGATGTAGTAATAAATTGATGAAAAAGAGTCTTGATCTCAGAGGTCTCACCTGTCCTGAACCGGTGTTGCGGACAAAACAACTTATTGATGACGCTACGGTCACGTGCATAGAAGTGCTGGTAGACGACGAAGTAAATGTACAAAATCTTTCGCGGCTGGCCGGCTCGCAAAATCTTTCAATACTGAAAGAACAAGCAGAGAATCACTTCAAAGTTGTCCTGGAACGCGGCAATCAAGAGCAATCGCACCAGCACGTGCAAACAAAATCGGCTGTCAAAGCAAAATCAAATCTTGAAAATTCCACAGGCACCGTTATCTTTATTAGTCGCGACACTTTTGGTGAAGGCGACCATTCCGAAAGAGCACACGACTTCAGCGCTCACTTGCTCAACCTCTTTTTGCAAACAATTTGCCAGTCCGGCCATGAACCAAGGGCGATACTAATGGTTAATGGCGGCGTCAAGTTAATGGATCCCGACGGACCATATATAAAGGTACTAAATGACCTCAGAGATAAAGGCATTGAAGTGTTGGCATGCGGACTATGCCTTGATTTCTACGGCTTAAAGGAAAAAGTTCAGGTAGAACAAGTGACCAACATGTTTGCTATCTGCGAATATTTGTTCTCGGCCGATCGCATTATTTCGCCATAGAGCTGTGGGCAGATTGCTCAGTCTTGCTCGAAGTCGCGGCGAAAAACTTTCGCTAAAATAACTGCCACTGCTATGCCTGTGACTACCAGAACTATTACCGCAATGGTGGCAAGCAGGTGAAAAGTAGAGAATATTTCGCTGATGCCTTCCATAAGATTCCCTTGTATAGACTTTGCATAGATTGCGTATAAATTACGTATAGACTGGTGATTGCCTGATGTCAGTGTATCAGCAATACTAACTGACCCTAAGGACACAATGCGATTGCACTGGTGCTTCTACGAAACTATTTGAGCACCAGTGCTTCTACTTCTGCCAAACTGGGCAGACCCTGAGAAGCGCTGATGGTTCTGGTGGCCAGTGCTCCGGCGGCATTGGCAAAGCGAGCAATGGCAGGCCAATTTAAATCGAGCCGCCTGCGCCATTCACCACTTCCTGAAAGCGATACTTGCGCTCCGGCAATTTGATTCAGTACTGCCGCAACATAAGCGTCACCGGCACCCACGCCGGCCAGACTATCCACTTTAATGGGCGCGGCAAAGCAACTTTGCTCGGCGCTGACAATGATTGAACCACCGGCACCAAGAGTAAGAAGAATAACTTCAGCCCCGGAGCGCTGACGCAAAAGTTGACCGTAACCGGTCAGAGTCTCGATATCTTCGCTTAACTGCCGCTCGAAAGCGCGGCCTTGTAGTCTGTCAAAATCGGCCAACCAGAAATAAAGCTCGGGCAAGTTTACTTTAATAACGTGGGCGAGAGCCATGGCTTGATGCGCTAGCTTACGCGCTTTATCACCTTCACCAGTGGGAAAGCCAGCGTCAAAAGAAATAAGCAGACCATGATCTCGGCCTCGCGACATTGCTTCTATCACCGCACTGCTGCGTGGTTCTACAGTAAGCGAAATGCCGGTAGCATGCAGTGCCACCGCAGTGTCAAAAAGATCTTGAGACAAATCGTCTACAGTTAACTGGTGGCAAGCGTTTGGTTTGGGCCAATTGAAAAATTGATTTTCTTCAGTGGCGTCAGTGAGTACATAACATTGTGCCGTGGCATAAGCTGAGGTTTGCGAAACAAATTTGGTTTCCACTCCAGCGGCAGTTAAAGCTTCAAGCAGATAACCGGCATGAATATCATCGCCGACTTTAGCCACCAATCTAGCATTTGTGCCCAGCCGACAAAGTGCTTGAGCGACATTCGCCGCGTTGCCACCAGAACTGCGTAAAAAAGTTTCTGACTGATTCCAGCCAATGCCTTTTTTCGTGGCAATCCAATCAACAACAAGCTCACCAATGGTGATTACTGTCATCTATGTAGTTGAAACCTTAAGGCCGTTCTTTTCAATAATTGAAGGATAAAGACCATAAGCCGGTTTGATTGCCGGCAATAGGGCCAAAGCCTTATTAACTGGGCCCTTAGCTACAATTTTTCCTTGTATCAAGGCCATGGGCACATTGACTTTGCCGAGCCAAAATTCGTGGGCCACGCTCGATTTCATAAACATTTCCACCACCGGTTTGCGGTCGCATTCGCCGGCAGTAATAACCATTTCTTTGCCGTCGGAACAATCAACAGTGAGCCGTCCATCAGGCTCACGATAATGGAAGGTAACAATCAAGCGAGACGATAAAAGAGGTGCGGCCATTTGATCATCACTTTTTATAGCCGTCCAAAGGTCGGCCATAATTTGATGCAACTCATCGGTATCGGCAAAGACAGCCATCAATATGCCCCTTTCAGAATTTGTAGAAGGTCATCTTCAGATGCCTCTTTCGGATTAAACATTATTGCAGGATCCGAGCCGGCCATATCCACCAGTTCTTTAAGATTATCAGCAGTCAACTCGGGTATGCCCAGCTCGCGCAGAGTACGAGGAAGTTTAAGTTCTTTGAGTAAGCCTTCAACTTTATCAACAAGAATCTGTGCTTGTTCAAGGTCGTCTCCGCTACTGGAAAAGTAGAGGAAACGCGCTATGCGCGCATATTGACCGGCCGTGGCTTGGAGGTTGAAATTCATGCCGTGAGTGAGCAAGACACCATTAGTCATTCCATGGTGGGTGCCATATTTGGCTCCCAGAGCGTGGGCCAGTGCGTGAGTAATACCCACTCCCGAATTTGTAAAAGCCACCCCGGCCATGCAACTGGCTGCCAGAGTAGCGCCGCGAGCCTCAAGATTGTTTCCGTCGGCGGTTGCCTGAGGCAAAAATTCAAAAAGCAATCGCAGGGCTTCGAGACAAAGGGCGTCGGTAAAAACAGAATTTGTCCCTGATGCTACAAAACATTCAATGCCGTGAGTAACCGCATCGATTCCTGTGGCGGCCGTTAATTTAGCAGGCAGCGAAACGATTAAAAGAGGGTCGAGCACTGCCATATTGGGCGCCAGATATGGGCTGCCGAACATCAGTTTTTTGCCTTCCTCATGATCTTTGACCATGGCTACAAACGACACTTCAGCGCCGGTACCAGCAGTGGTGGGCACCGCTATTAATGGCAAGAGGGGACGATCAATTATATTGAGGCCCTGATATTCCATCAGTTCGCCACCGAAGGTGAGGCAAATATTTACTACTTTCGCCGTATCGATGACAGACCCGCCGCCTACGGCCACCAGAGCATCGCACTTATTGGCGCGGGCCATGGCGCTGGCCCGATTGACGACGGCAATGTCCGAATCTGACGGAACGTCGGTAAAAAGCAGTGGTGGGTTGCCGGTGGCAGTAGTAATGCTTTCGATGATTGGATTGAGCATGCCGCTCTTTTCCAGATATGCATCGGATACCAAAAGCACGCGAGAGCCGCCCAGGTCATGGATAAAGTCTCCACAAGAAGCGGCCGAAGTTTCACCGAAATACACCCTTGTAGGAGTGTGAAAGACAAATGGGTTCATGGACGCGCTCTACTAAATATTTTCATTCACTCACAAACAGACGGGAAAATCAAACTTTAAACAAGCTTAATCACTTTTCGGCTTAGACTGAATTTGCAGGCAAAAGTGCCGAATATTTTCGGCGATAGCGCCGTAGTAACCCCAGTCTGCCATTTCGCTGGCTCTAAATAGCTTGTCACAACCGCTAATTTGCCTGCTTGCGCAAAATCACCGCAGCTCCCATGACATCCGGGTTGTCAGAACCACCTTTAATAAGCTATAACCATCGCTTCGGGTATCTTAATCATTGGCTGGAAGTAATAAAGAGAATTGGTTTTGCTGCGACAATAGGCGGGAACGCGTCTGCTAATTCGTGCGTCTCATGCAGTAGTGACAAGGTAATCATACAAAGTGATGCTGCTCAAGAAACAGGTTTCTATGAATCAAGGCACCGATCGTAAAACTCTTAGAATGATGGCAGTGAGTTTATCGCTGCTGCTGATTTCGAATTTCGCTTTACCGACGGTGGCTTCGGCCGCCAGCAACAGCAAACCTTCGGGCACATTGCTTCTGCCGCTGACTCCCCGAATCGA
This sequence comes from Candidatus Obscuribacter sp., assembly GCA_021772135.1. GTDB lineage: Bacteria > Cyanobacteriota > Vampirovibrionia > Obscuribacterales > Obscuribacteraceae. Next base: position 32,586 of record JADYXQ010000219.1, on the reverse strand, counting down.
CCAGAATGAATTACCAGCCCAGAGCAAACCGGCTCGCACCGCGCAGCCTAAAGCCGCAGCTCCAGCGCAAACAAAAGCAGCTACCACTACAGCGCCACAAACTGATGTAGTCGAATCTAGCGATTCCGGCATGAATGCAAGCACCGAATCCGGTGCGCCGGCAGCCAATTCTTCAAACGAAGACAAGGGTAGAAGTGGGCTGCAATCCGAAGTTCCGCAAATTGACAAAGACGCACCAAGCAGAATTTCAGCTGAAGACGCTCACAATGCCCCGACCTTAGAAGCCACCGCTACTGCGGACGACTTAGTTCTGAGTGAAATGGACGCTGCCATCAGTGAGGACACCACCCTCAGAGGCACCATTCAGATTGTCGCTGATGACACTGAGTACGACCAGGAGAAAAATACTTTTCTTGGCACGGGTAATGCCGTAGCCATTATCGGTGGGCAAAATTCTAAGCTCGAAGCCGACATGATTCTCTATGATCAGAACACCAACATTGTTGATGCTCGGGGTCACGTCAAAATTTTGCGCAATGGTCAGTTGACCCTGGGTAGCGCTTTTAAATTCAAGGTCGATTCTGACGAATATCTGATTACCAAGCCAGACACTGAACTCAATGGTACTCAAGTAATTGCCCGTGGCGCCTATGGCGTTAAAGGCGGCATGATTTTCAGAAACGGTACCCTGGAAACACCGAAGCCGTTCCACATCGGCAAAAACATGATGTTTGGGCCTCTCAGCGCCACAACCGACATCGCCGATAAGTTGAACCACCCCGATGCTTATCTTCCTGAAAAAGGAAGTTTTGTTTTCAAAGCCCGGAAAATGACTTACGAAAAATACAAAGAGAACGGCAACCTGACTGTTCTTGGCGGCCGTATGGTCTTCAACAAATTCACTATTCCAATTCCTAAATTTATCGCTACCACTGGCCAGGAAAACAACATCATGTTTCCTGTTACGCCGATGATCAGCTCGAACATGCAGAGCGGCGGCGTTAATATTGGCCCGAGCTTCAACTCGTCCATGGGTAAAACCGGTAAATTTCACTGGGCACCGATGGTGCAGTTAGGCGGCAGAACTCCAGGCAATGACACAGGCAGTGGCCTCGGACTTTCGGGTCAAGTTGGCTTCAGCAATAAGAAATTGAGTAGTAACATAGCTTATGGTTCGGTAAGCAATATGCTGGTAGCCGATTTTAAAACCAAACTCTCGCCTAACACAAAATTTCATGCCGGTATTAATAGGTTCCTGGAAGACGGAATGTATGGTTATAGACGAGCACGCTTGATGGCAGAAGCAGTGCATAACTATGCTGTGCCATTTGAAGTGCCTTATCTATCAAGCGTCAACTTCCGAAGCGCAGCCGGTTGGGCACAAGATAATCCGCAATTGATTAACACCAGCCCTGCCTTTGCAGCGCTTTTCGGCGGCACCACCACCAATACCGTCAAAACCAGCGCCTTTAGAATTACAGAACAAATGTCCATAGTTTCTCAGCCGGTCTTCTCTGTAGGCAATGAAAAGTATGGTGCTAAGGGTTACTTCTTCGGCGGCCTGGCCGCCAGCGGATATTCCAGCGGCGACTCCAGACTGATGGGGCAAATTGGCCCAAGTATTCTTATTAAAGCCAATCGCTTCAATCTCAATACAAACTACACTCAATCTGCTGTGAGAGGTAGTTCACCCTTCCTCTTCGACCAGTTCTTGCAGGGTTCTAAATCGGCCAATATTCAAGGCGACGTCAAGATCAACAAATGGCTCACTCTTGGCGGCGGTTACGGTTATAGCTTCGACAGCAAACTGCCTTTTCAAAAGAGCGTCTCGGCCGCCATCGGCCCACCTGACTTTAAGGTACTCCTCACCCGTAACATGATTCAGGGCATCAACCGCTTTGGTTTCGATTTGATGTATGGTCAGCCTATTCCTTTCCAGCGCCTGGTACTTAAAGGCTCACCAGACCACGGTCAGCTGGGCGGAATCTAGGCGAAAGTGCAAGTAGAATGAACGACAACGAAAAAACTCCATCAACCATTAGTTCTGTAGACACCTTTGTAAAAACCAAAATGCCGGCTGTAGGCGTAGACCTGGGTGGCACAAAGATTCGCGCCGCCGCTGTAATGGACAGCAAACTTGTTTCAGAACCGATGCAGGTAGCCACTCCCAGCGGCCCCGAGAATATTGTGCAGGCCGTAATTGATCTGATTAGCACTTTTCAACATGATTACGTTTTATCGGGTGTAGGCATTGCCACTGCCGGAATCGTCAATTGCAACACCGGTGAAATTATCGGTTCCACCGGTAATCTGCCGGGCTGGTCAGGCACTCCGCTTAAACAAGTACTGGAAGCGAAAACCATGTTACCCACCCTGGTGGATAACGATGCCAACGCAGCCGCTTATGGCGAGGCCAGCTCCCGAGAACTGATGAATACCAGTTGTATTTCAGTAGTCACTTTAGGCACCGGCATTGGTGGCGGACTAATTATTAACGGCAAACTGTTTCGCGGCGCCCACTGGGTCGGCGGCGAAATTGGTCACATTCGCATTTCTATGGGCAACAAAAGGCTTTGCACATGTGGGCTTTTTGATTGCTGGGAAGCGTACGGAGCGGGCCGCGGACTTGTGGCTACTGCAAAAGATATTTTGAGTGGCTTGAGCAGTAATCAAACGCCACTTTGTGCCCTGGGTGAAAAGCTTAGTACTTACAACATCGTTGACGCAGCTCGCAGCGGCGACATCGTCGCCCAAAGAGCGATGGATAGCTGGCACGAACATATTGCTGCCGGTCTTGTTAATCTGGCTCACATTCTTGATCCCGATGCTTTCATCATTACCGGCGGCCTGGCTGACTGTGTTGATTTTAGCTTGCTGCACGAGATGGTCACGGACCGGTGCTTGCCTCGAATCGGCGAAAGTTTGATAATTCACAAATCAAACCTTGGTGGCATGGCCGGTATCGTCGGAGCCGGTCAGCTGGTGCTCGACAGTTTAGCTGAGAAGCAGTTGCCGGTTTAGCAATTAGCTAGTTAGTTGCGATTTTCAATGGTGTAAGTGACAGTGGCAGAGCCATTGGCAGGCACTTTCACAGCAAATTCGAATGTATGCGAATCTTTTTTGATATGGGGTTGACTGGATGCAGTAATTTTCCAATCACCGTATGAGTGCTCGATAGCGGTGACTGTAACTTCGCTCTCTTTGTGATTGCGAAATTCAATTGAATAACTGGAACGCACCACTCTATCAGACACTTGGGTTTGTCCGGTTTGTTTGCGGTCAGCAACTATGTCGAAAGCGTCGCCCAGGTAGATTCGCACTTTTTCGTCTTTGGCAGTGTGATCGATTAAATCTTCGCCGACAAATTGCAAGGCACCATCCTGGTCTTTTTTATAGACCCGAACTTTCCCTTTAGGCATGGGCAAGCCTAAATTATCTTCTTTGCTGTTCATCACTTCCAATTTAACGTTGACTTTCTGGCTCTGCTGGCCGCTTCCGTCATAGATAATTGGATTATTGTTGCTGTCGAAAACAAAAAGTTTTTTGGTCGGCACTTTGCTGGCATTAAACAAGGTCAACTGTTTGGTCTCGTTGTCGTGCAGATCGGTACGACCTTGCAGTGCATACAAATGATATTCGGCAAAACTCTGCTCTTGAAACTGTGGTTTGGCGGCGTCCATTTCCATTGCCATACCGCCTCTAGCCATCATCTCTGGTTGAGGGGCTTCGGTAACTTTGTGAACGTCGCCGGCCATAAGCTTCAGAGCCGCGTCTTTATAGGTAGCACCTGATTTATTATCAAGAGTAACCCAGCTGGTCAAATCACAGGCGCTGTCGTCAACATTACCCACAGCTACATAATCGCATTTCCAGTTTAAACCTTGAGTTTGATAACTGATCTCGCTTTCTTCGACACCGCTTTTATCACTCTCAAGTTTCCACAGTAAAGATGGCTTGGACACCAGACCACCGGGCAATTCGGCTAATTCCAGCTCGCCTTGCGGGCCCACCACGACGCCTGAGGGCGTCTGCACCACAATAGACTGAGACTTTTGCTGCAAATTACCGTTCGAGTCGGCCACAGTCACCAGGGGCGATGACAATAATATGCCGGTGATTTCTCGTACACCGCCTGTGCTGAGAAACTGGCGAAACTTAACTTGCTTGCCTACAGAGCGAGCGAGAATTGTCGCTTGATCCATTAAATCATATTGATAGTTCTGTTCGCGCACAGCCACCGAATTAGGGTTCGTCAGAGCAGCAAAGCTAACTGATGTCGGATCTATTGCAGCAGCCACGTCTTCGAAACGCAGAAAATTTATGCCCCTGGTCAAATTGATGTCGCGCACATCTTTAATCAGACCGAAGTTTTGATTATAAATTGTCAGCGCTATGTGTTTAGAAGCTGATACAACGGGAATGTCAGCCGCTTCAGGCTTTGGCACTGAAGGGGCATTACTCTCTACTTCGATTTTGTCTTCAGCAACAGCTTTCTCGATTTTTACTTTGTCGCTTTTAACTTTTTCAACTTTGCCCTTTGGTCCGCCTTCAACTTTCGCCTTGGCCAGAACCGGCACAGCCACAACAGTTGCAGAGGTAATAAGCGATAAGGCTAATAATAGTTGCGTGCCATAGAGCACTGGCTTTAGTGACAAGAGAAACTCCTTTTAATAGCGCACTTCAATTTCATAGGTCACCTTAGTTTCGCCATCGGCGGGAACTTTTACCGCAAATTCAAAAGTATGTGCATCTTTCTTGATATAGGGCTGGCTCGATGATGTAATTTTCCAATCGCCACCGCTATGCTCGATGCAATTGACGGTGACTGGAGTTTCTTTGTGATTGCGAATGGAGATCTCATAAGATAATTTCTGTACTCGCGCATTGACTTGTTGTTGGCTTAATTGCTTGCGTTCGCCGACAATGTCAAAAGCATTGCCAAGATAAATACGCACTTTTTCGTCTTTAGGAGTGTGATCAATAAGATCTTCGCCGACAAATTGCATGGCTCCATCTTTATCTTTTTTGTAGACCCGCACCTTGCCTTTGGGCATGGGCATACCAAGATTGTTCTCTTTGGTATTGGCCATTTCCAGTTTGACGTTGATTTTGCCTGGATTATTTTGTCCCGGATTAAAACCGCCGTAATAAACCGGAGCACCAGAATCAAAAACAAACAGTTTTTTCACCGGCACTTCGCTGGCATTAAACAGTGTCAACTGCTTAGTTTCGTTATTATTTAAATCGGCTTTTCCCGCCAGAGCATAGAGGTGATACTCCGCAAATGACTGCTCAGTAAACTGTGGTGAGGAAGCAGCCATGCTTTTAAACATGCGCATAGCCTGCCGCTGCGGCTGGTTTTGCACTTTGTGCACATCACCGGCAATGAGCTTAAGCGCCGCGTTTTTATAGGTGGCCCCTGATTTATTATCGAGGGTCACCCAGCTGGTTAAATCAGACACGCTATCATCGGCATTGACCACCGCCACATAATCGCATTTCCAGTTCAAGCCCTGAGTTTGATAGCTGATTTCTGTTTTTTGCGGGCCGGCTTTATCAGACTCGAGCTTCCACAACAAAGAAGGTTTAGATACAAGGCCCGCAGGTAGTGCCGCCAGCTCTACTTCACCGGCCGGTCCAACAACAATTCCTGAGGCGGTCTTAAGCACAATGCTCTGGGTACGGGTAGACAAATTACCGTTGCTGTCAGCCACGGTAACTACAGGCTGATTTAAAAGAGTACCGCTCACTTCATGCACACCGCCGCCGGTGTACTGGCGAATTTTTATCTCTTTGCCTACCGACTTAGAAAGAATGGTGCCTACATCCATGAGGTCATATTGATAATTTTGTTCGCGCACCACCACTGAGTTAGGTGCGGTGATTGAGCTAAAGCTGACCGAAGTTGGGTCAATCGCGGCAGCAACATCTTCGAAGCGCAAATAATTGATGCCGCTGACAAGATCGATGTTGCGAGTATCTTTGACCAGACCAAAATTTTGATTGTAAACAGTGAGCGATATGCCCTGCGAACCACCTGCGACAATGGTTTCACCGGCATTGACCGGTGCCGCTGTTAATACAAGCGATAGTGCCAGAGCCAGATTGAACTTGAACATCCTCACCTCTATTGTTGACCGAGCAACACTTGCAATTTTTTGGCCATTTCAACATCGAGCTCATGGCCGGCTTTGGTGCTGATAAACCGAGCCTTGATACGCATCGGATTAATGCCGCAAAGAGCCAGGTCACCGATTAAATCAAGCAATTTATGCCGCACAGGCTCATCGGGGGAGCGCAGGGGCATGGTGAAATCGTCCTCGGTGATGCTCACCACATCATTTACAAGACCGAGCATTTCATGGTCTTTGAGCATACCGAAAGTGCGTGCCGCATAAACCTCTTTGATATCTTCAGTCTGGTTCCAGCTTTTCCATACCTGGCCAATTTTTGGATGCTTCCAATCCATGAGATATGTCACTGAAAAACTATCGGCAGGCACTGCTAAAATAGAGCGATCACCTTTATTTACTGATACCACTTCAGGTAAAGTGATATCGCTGACAATTGTCTTGCGCCCAATGCCGGCACTTTCAAAAAGTTCAATCCAGAACTGGGCGCTACCGTCGGCCAGGGGCATTTCAGGCCCGTCTACCATGACATAAAGATCGTCGAGCCCCCAGAGAGTAGCCGCGCACAAAAAATGTTCTACGATGCATAGTCTCGTTTTACCAGTGCCCACCACCACATTGCGCAGTGTATTGACCACCGAGCTTGCTTTAGCGGGCACAGCCACCAGATCTTTTTGCTCACCGGCGGTGCAAAGAAAAGTGATACCACTGCCGACAGGGGCCTGATAAAGCTCAACTAAAATATCTTGCTTTGAAGTCATGCCGCGGCCGCTGTACGATGCCAGCTTGGCACAGGCCGCCAGCAGATGGTGGAGATTGATAGGCTCTGTACCGGTTTCAGTTGCGGCAACATTGTGCGAAAGCGACATTTATTTACCCCCGAGAATTTGCTCCTCCAGAAGAGCAATTCGCCTTTTCAAGTCTTTTACGTCATCAGTTACCCGGGGCAAGCGTCGCAAATTAGCGTACATGGCAAAAAATTCGCGAGCCGGCATGGCTGGTGTACCGGCATGAATATCGCCGGCATCAATATTTTTCATGGCGCCGGAACCGCCGGATAAAACAGCGTCGTTGCCAAGCTTTAGATGGTCACTCAAGTTAGCACCGCCGCCCAGCACTGCCCGGTCTCCGATAGAGCACGAACCGCCGATGGAAGCACTGGCTACAACCAGGCATTCTCTGCCCAGACGATTGTTGTGAGCAATCATCACCAGGTTATCGATTTTGGTGCCCTGACCAATAACGGTAGCACCCATGGTGGCCCGATCGATTGTGGCGTAAGAGCCGACTTCAACATAATCTTCGAGGACCACATTGCCGATTTGAGGAATTTTTAAAAGTGGATTAGGTTGATCAGAAAAATCTTTTGTGCCGGCAATATTTTTTTCAAAATTGCTGGGCTTTTCAGTAACGTAGCCAAAGCCATCAGCACCCATGCTGGCGCCCTGTTGCAAGATGCAGTGTGAGCCTATCTTGCAATAGTCGGCAACCAAGCAGCTGGGATGCAAAATACAATCTGAGCCAATTTCAACAGCTCCACCAATGACACAGTGGGGCATGATTATGGTGCGATCACCAATCTTGCTTTTGGGGCCGATGACGACGTATGGTCCGATACAAGCGCCTTCACCGATGGTGGCTGTGCTGTCAACCACGGCGGTAGGATGCACGCCTTTGTCAGGGTAGAAGCGTTTGGGAGCAAGCGCCGCCAGCACTTTCTGAATGGCCAGATTAGGCCTTTCCACCAGAATCATATTGCGTTCTGGATAATCGACCTCAGTACCAAATGGTGCCACCACTGCAATGGCCTTGCACTGCGAAAGTTTTTTCACTAGTTTTTGTTCAAATACAAAAGCCAGATCTTCAGCTTTAGCATTGAGCGGAGAAGGCGAAACAGTCTCCACCATTATCGCTGAATCACCGTGCACACGGCCGCCAATCAGCCCGGCAATCTGACCCAAATTCATTGCTTGTGGCAACCTCATCTCAGGTCTCCTTTGTATTTAAATGGGTGTAAAAAACAACTTTACCCGCGCAAAGCACGGGTAAAGCAATGGTTATAGAATAAGGCTCGTTTAGAACCCTATCGAATTGCATTTTATTTGACAGCAGATTTAGTGGCACTGGCCGATACACCAAGGCGCTTTACAACACCGTCGGTGATATCAACACCACCCATCAAAACAGCACCCTTCATCAACACTGTATCAAGCTTGCGGCTGGCTGCTTCAGCTTTAATAGCGCTATCGATGTCGCTTTCCAGTGAAGTTTCAAGACCCTGAGCTTTAGATGTCGCTCTCTTGTATTCTTCATCAATTTTGGTTTGCAAACGCTTCTGCAAAGATTCCAGTTCAGCTTGTGGCTTTTTGGCGTTCTTCGCTTCTTCGTATTGTCTGTTTGAATCTTCTAGCAACTTTTTCACTGAGTCTTCAGTTTTTTTGAGGTCTTCAGCGGCTGCTTGTGCTTTTGGGAAGCTGGTAATCACTTTGTCGCGATCGACTACACCGAGGCTGGCTGATTTAACAGCGGTTCCCTGTGCAAGAGCGCCGGAATTCGTTGTGCAAAACGAGATAACAACCGATAGAACGGCGCTGGCAATCATGGCGGAAGACTTTTGAACGTACTGCATTCATCTCTCCAAAAAATATATTCAGGTGACACTTAATCATGTAAATAGGCCCGAGCGCACAGTTTACAACATTACGTCGGCTCAAACCAACATAACTGAACAGCTGTTATTAAAACTTCTCTCCAAAACCTACGGTAACGCGCGGAGTACGCGAACCAAGAATTGAGCTGACGATTGGCAGGCCATAATCAATGCGAACCATGCCAACCATGGGCATATTGATGCGCAGTCCAAGACCGACTGAAGCACCAAAATTAGAACGTGACAGCAAAGTATTGGTTGTGCCGTTGCCAATTACCTGACCGTAATCTAAGAAACCAACTGCCCGCACATTCTTTTTGATGGTACTGGTGATTTTGTTGTCATCAGGCAAGAAGGCCAGCTTTGCTCGAATTTCGGCGGTACCCATGAGCAAACCCGCTCCCGTACCAAGATCTGAAAATGAGCGGTAGCCACGCACACCATTCATGCCGCCCAATCTATATTGAGCAAATTGTGGCAAGCCACCGAAGGAACTGCCCGCTTGCGCATTCATCGCCAGGGTAAAGTTTTTACCCAGTGATTTATATTTACTGGCGCTCAATCCACCTTTGATAAAGCCACCACCCAGGCCGGCCGATGGACTGACTGAAGCTTTCAAGAACGATCCGCTGGTGGGATCCATAGCACTGTTTCTGGTATCACGACTGAGCGATGGGCTGATGGTTAAAAAGGTACCGCCCTTAAGCTGTTGGCTGCGCGACTGACCAGCCAAGGCTACTGCGCCTTCCTGGGTTGAAGCTAAACCACTGAACAGGGCGCGGTTCTGCATCGAAGTCAAAATGTCTTGAGTAGCAGCCAATCCGGCAACGTTTTTCAGTGCCGTATTCTCACCGAGGAAACTTAAATTAGCGTTCCATCCGTGAGCTAAAGGCTTCGAAAATGTGGTGCTTACACCAAGAGTGCGTTGCATAGCCTGGTCAATAAACATGCTGCCCATGTTGCGACCGGAAGCATTTACGGCCATCGAAACATCGGACCCTTTAAGACTGGGTTCGACGAAATTGGCTTCTAAATTGTATGTGCGCCCGGTAGGCAAGAAAGTACTGCCACCATTGTTGATGGTATTGCTCATACTATTGAAAGTGCCCGAGCCAACCTGCGAACTGAATGAAAGTATTTGCCCGCGGCCTCTAAAGTTGCCGTCAGAAAAACTAAGCGAACCAAAAGGCCCGGCCACAGAGTCGACACCGCCGCCAAGACCAACGGATCCAGTGCGTTTTTCGTCTACTTCAACTTTTAAGGTGTACTTATCTGGGTTAGTGGTTGAAGGCACCAGTGAACGTCGTATATCCTGAAAATAACCATTTGAATAAAGCTTGCGCAAATCATTGGTTAACTGTCTTTCGTTATAAACAGCTCCGGCTTTAGTTTTGATACCGTGCCTGATAATGAAGTCTTGCGTTTTTTTATTGCCGACAATTTCAATATTGTCTATGGTGCCTTCATTAATAACCAGTTCGACTGAGCCGTCAGGATCATCTTTGACGTCAGTGACCCGGGCCAGAACAAAACCTTTTTCGTGATAGCTCTGTTCGACTTTTTCAATTGCTGAGGATAAAGCGTTTAAATTCTGCGGTTTACCCAGCTGATCAGAAAACAGTTTGGTAATTTCTTCAGTAGAAATGGCTTCATTGCCACGGATGGAAAACTGGGTAATGGGCGCATTTTCCACCACCCGAATTTTGAGAAGAACACCACTGGAAGTCATCTCAGGATTGACAGCCAGACTTTGTTCATCAAAATATCCGAGACCATGAATGGCCTTCAAATCTTGCATGACCACATCGCGGTCATATTTATCGCCCTTACGCGTTTTAACGACTTTGCTTATTTCTTCTGTAGAAACAAGTCTGTTGCCTTCAATTTTGACGTCGTCCACCAGGTAGCTACTGGCAGAAGATGCAGGAGCCGCAGGAGCCGATTGCTGGTTGGGAAGCTTAAAAGTCGGCTCCGCCATCGACTGGCCTAAGGCAGGAGCAATGGAAGCCAGCGAAATGGATAATGCCAGACAACCTGAGCCGAGCCTTGCCACCACAGACGATGCTTTCAGATTTTTTGCACTTTGAGACTTCACTAATCGCCTGCTAATTGCATTGTTCGCTACATAGCTTCGGGACGCCGCTTGGGCAGCCCTATTCTAACATGACGTCGGTGCATGCCAAGGTGTTGCGTAAAGAGAGACTTCTGAGCAAATGCTAATCACTTGACAATGCAAATTCGAATTTTATAGGCATTCGGGGTCCTTGTTGGACTCTTCCGAATGTCCACCTAGACCCTAAAAAACAACTTAGAGGTTGTATAAAAATACAACCTCTAAGTTGTAAAAAAACCCTAGGCAGCAAATCACGACACCGCTAGCAAAGTCTAGGCTTCGAACCAACCAACAGCCTGTGGATCTAAATTGATATTGATTTGCTTAACTTCGGTATAAGCCTCAAGACCAAATGTTCCCAGTTCGCGGCCCCAACCACTTTGCTTATAACCGCCCCATGGGCACTCTGTATAAGTATTGTGATAAGCATTGACCCAGGTAATGCCGGCCTTCAATTGTTTAACCACGCGGTGGGCCCGTGTGATGTCATTAGTGAACACAGCGCCGGCCAGTCCAAATGGTGAATCGTTAGCCAGCTCAACAGCTTCTTCTTCACTGCTGAATTTCTGAATCACTACCACGGGTCCAAAAATCTCTTCCTGAACAATGCGCATATCGGCTTTGACATCGCTAAAGATAGTGGGGTTGACGTAGTAGCCACCACCAAATTGATCGCCTTTAGGTTGATCGCCGCCGGTAACAAGTTTGGCGCCTTCTTTTTTACCGATCTCAACGTAATCGAGCACACGCTTCATTTGTGTTTCGCTCACAAGTGGTCCCATTTCGGTTTCTTCTTCCAGTCCTGGACCAACTCTAATTTTCTTTGCGCGCTCTGCCATTTTTTTAGTGAACTGATCATAAATAGAAGCATCGACAATCATGCGTGAACCGGCAGAACAGACTTGACCGGCATTGCAGTAAATGGCAAACAAAGCATAGTCAACGGCAATGTCCAGATCGAAATCAGGGAACACCACCATTGGTGATTTGCCGCCCAGTTCAAGAGTTACTTTTTTCAAGTTAGTCAAAGCAGCCGAAGCAATAATTTTTCCGGTTTTGACACTGCCGGTGAAGGCAATTTTATCAACCAGAGTGCTCTCAGCCAGCGGCTGGCCAACAGTCGGCCCGTCACCAAGAACGATATTGACCACACCTTCAGGCAGGTGCAAATCGCTCAATATTTCGGCCAGGCGAATCACTGTCAGCGGTGTGTATTCAGAAGGCTTGAGCACGCAAGTATTGCCCGCAGCAAGAGCTGGAGCCAATTTCCATGCAGCCATCAAAAGGGGATAATTCCAGGGAATGATCTGGCCGCAGACGCCAATGGGCTCGCGCACCACTGTTGTCACAGATGGTGCCGGTACATCAATCGATTGACCGGTGGGCTTGGTTATTAAGCCGGCATAATAACGGAAACAATAAGCGGCATCAGCAACATCGTAATTGGCTTCCCGCAATGGTTTGCCGCCGTTCATAGTTTCGAGCTCGGCCAATTCTTCGGCATTGGCGTCGATGGCGTCGGCAATTTTGTTCAAAAATTGCGAGCGTTCCAGAGCGGTCAGGCGTGGCCATGGGCCATGGTCAAAAGCTTTTCTGGCAGCTTTGATGGCGTCTTCAACTTGTTTTTTCGAGGCTTCAGAGACTTTAGTCAGCACTTTTCCGTTAGCCGGATTGATAAGAGTGCGCTCGGATGCGCCATCAACAAACTTTCCATCGATCCATAGTTGCCACTTGCGATCTACTTTGACTTTGGGAGCCGTTAAGGTCTGAGCCATGAGTTAACCTCTCTAAATGTTAGTGCTAATGAAATGAGAAATAGCAAAAGGAGCGCTGCCAGAGCGCGTGTTGCCATGTGAAACATTCCAACAGGCTGGCAATCATATCATTTGTGCAACAATATTAACTATTTTCAGACGGAGACCTTAGCTCATGACCCACGGATATCCCGGCACATTCCTCACCCTGGAAGGACCAGAGGGGGCGGGTAAAACCACACAGGTCAAGCTTCTGGCCGGCAAGCTCGAGGCAGCCGGAATTCCGCATTTAATCACTCGTGATCCGGGCGGCACTCCCCTTGGAAAGCAAATTAGACGTGCTCTTCTTACTCCCGGCAACCCGGTCAGTCCTATGGCCGAATTGTTGCTCTACTCTGCCGACAGAGCTCAACACGTCGACGAGCTAATCATTCCCGCCCTCAAAGAAGGGAAGCTGGTCATCTGCGATCGCTACACCGACTCAACAGTGGCCTACCAGGGCTACGGCCGCTCCCTCGACCTTAACTTAATCAGCCAACTAAACGCTATGTCCACGCAAGGTCTTACACCAGAGCTGACTATTCTTTTTGATTTAGAGAGCGAAAAAGGCCTGGGTCGTCTGCACCCAGGCGGCCATGACCGTATGGAGCGCGAAGCAATCGAGTTTCATCACCGGGTGCGGCAAGGTTATCTCGAACTGGTAAAAAAGGAGCCGCAACGCTGGCAGGTAATTGATGCCAGCAAGGCCTTGAGCGCCGTTCAAGAAGAACTGAAACAGATAATCAGCACCGCATTCAGTCAACGTTTTAATTTCGCCGCTATCTAACTTTTGACGCTGGCGTTCATTTCTTTGGTCAGGCTTTCCAGATCATGCCTGATTTCAGCTTCGCCATCTTTATCCAATTCTCCGCCCTGGGCGATGCGCAAGCTTCGTTCTTTCTTTTGCAAATCAGAGGTGCGTTGCTTCAAATGTTTGTACCGCGCTTCTAATACTTTTTTGTCTTTGAAAGAATCTTCTAAAAATTTTGCCGCATCTGCCAGTTGGATAGCAGGTGGCGGTAATTGCGAAATCGGCTCGGAGCCGCCGCCTCCCCAGAAAATAATAGGGGCGCCAATGGTAATGGGCACACCACCTGGACTGATATAGGTGACAATGCCGCCGCCGTTTAACCAGGGATAATAATAACCGGCGCTACCACGCCAGTAATCGATATTGCCACCATTAACACGGCCGACGAACCAGTTCTCGCCCAGGCCAGGGGGCTTGTTATTAACACCCCAGACAAAAGGTGTGAGCGGATTGAACACCAGCGGCCGACCATAAGGCGTAAAGTACGAGCCGCTAAAAAGAAAACGTGCGCCACCGCGATAATCAGGTGTGCCGTAAACTCCCATGCCAGCTGCCGCTGGAGATTGACTGGTAGGCGTCCAGCCGCTATACGGACCGGTTACGTTACCATTGCTATTTTGAGCCTGAGCAGCGGAGAGACTCAACATAGAAATCGATATGGATACCGTTAAAAAGAAGCTCCGTTTCCAGATTTTCATCAGTCACTCCAAAATCTTCTCTCAATCTTCTCAGTCTAGCTCAGATTATGACACCATGCTTTAATCGCCGCTTGCCGGAGATGAAGCCTGAGTTTCAATGTTTTCTTCTGGTGCCTGCGTTTTAACGAACCATTGATAGTTGGTTTCTTCACCAAGCATGTGGGCGCAAATCAAACTCCACAAACAAAGAAAACCTAGAGAGTTGACGTTATAAACGCCAACCGGAGGCAAACTACCCGTAGTGGCAAGAGTAATTAAACCTGGAGCGGCCACAACGGCGCAAAAAATTCCCAGCTTTTTTCCGACGCCGAAAAATGGCTTAGAGAGCCTATTTTTACGCATCAACAAAATTGCGCCGAACAAAAAGAAAAACGCAGCGACGGCCAAACCGTGAACGGCCCAGTCAAAAATAATACGGCAAAAAATATTGACCATCGCTTCTTGCACTGTATGCGCAGTTTCCTTAAAGCTGAAATTGTCGAATGCTTTTTCCATTTACTAATGACTCCCCAGTTTGCTCACATCTGGTCCGCTTGGCCCTACTTCTTCTTTGCTTGTGCCGCTACTGTGCAAGGCACGACCGAGGTTAGAAAACGCCTGGGCTAAATTGGCGTCGCAATCAATGGCCTTACGCCATTCCGCGATAGCTTCGGTTTTTTGCTGCAAACGCCACAATGCTAATCCTAAATTATTATGGGCATTGGCATCGAGAGGTGCGTATTTCAAACACTCTTTGTACGCATCTAATGATTGTTGTAGCAAACCTGACTGGTAAAGTGCCACGCCCATATTGTAATGTGCCTCTGGATAATCGGGTTTGAGGCCCAGAGCCTGCCTCCAGACGTCTACTGCTTCTTCGTAACGTTTGAGCTGATAGAGCACGATACCCAAATTATTGCGCGCCTGAGGATAGCTGGCATCGACCTTTAATGCCTTTTCTAAAACGAAAACAGCCTCAGGCAAATGATCCATTTTCCACAATACAACTCCTAAACAATTTAGCGAGTCAGTATCATCGGGCTTTGATTCTAGTAAAGCCGAAAGAATGGTGCGCGATTGCTCAAACTCACCCATGCCTTCATAACTTTTAGCCATACGCAGCTGAATATCGCGCGCAAGCACGCCGTTTTTCTCCGGCAAATTTTTCTGCGCCGTTTTATATTCGATCAAGGCCTGCTCATAACGGCGCAAGGCTCGCAGTGAATCTCCCATGTCAACATGCACGTCTTGCAGTTGTGGATTGTCTTTCAGCGCTTCTTGAAAGGCGGTGACGGCGGCATCATGATCGCCTTTTAAAGCCAGAACATGACCGAGGTTGCGGTGGGCCTCAGCAAAATCAGGATTGAGTCGCAATGCGCGGTAAAGTGTCTCTACCGCTTGATCATACTGGCCAGTGGCAATATAAGAATGCGCTAAATTATTGAACAATTCGGGCCTGGTTGGATTGTTATCAATAGCTTTGCGAAACTCGTCAAGAGCAGCACGGTTGTGGCCCTGACGCTTCAGACATACCGCCAAATTATTGTGAGCCGACACATTGTTTGGCTCGCGACGAATTACTTCTTGAAACTGACGTATAGCAAGCTCAAGCCGGTCCGATTGAGCGTTCTCCATGCCTGAGAGCAAAAGCTGACCGGCAGACAATGTATCAAGATTGAGGTTCTGGTCAAGGCTCTGGCTGGAAGATTGAGAGTTTGTCGACGTGGTCGATTGCAAAGGCAGGTCTGAAACCGGAGCGCTCAGTTCAAAGCTGTCAGACGCTGTCTGCGTAGGTGCAGCAGATTGCGCCCATGCGGCCGTGTGCGTGACCGCCATTAAAATCATGGCGGCGAAATTCAAACATTGAGCTGTGCTTAGCCAATTTTTAGCCATGACCACTCCATTTAAGTTGAGAATATCAGGAAGAGCTCAAGTCTTGTAGACTCTTGTTGATCAAATTGAGGTGCATATGGCTGGAAGAGAAGTGACAATAGCGCTGCCACTGAAGACTGTTGTCAAGGCTGCGGTTATATGCACGCTACTTGGCACAGGAATTTTTGCTCAAAGCAATTGTCAAAGTGCCGAAGAATCATTAGCCTTTGACCGCAAATTTACGAGAGAAGAATTACTTTTACTCAATATTGCCCACGGCCAGGGTTCGGCCGGCTTCTTTTTACTGGAGGCTCTAGGCAAAAGCAAAGAAGCAACTCGCAATATCGAGCGCGCTATGAGTCAGATGCGCCAGATAGAGTCGACCTATGCAAAATCGAAAGGTCGCCCGGACGACAAATTTTTGACCAACGCCGAACTTAAACTTACTCAGGCCAGACAACGCTCAGAAGAAGTGACTGAAAACGTGTCGGATGGTTTTCGTGAAATGAAGCGCGCCGTTAAAGAAACTTTGATTCGTAATCCGTAAAACAGAATAATTGGCAAAGCAGAATAATTGGCACCGCCCAGCAATGGCACCGCAGGCGCCACTGTCGAAAATCATATTCTAATTCAAAAAGTGTGGCTCCGACTGGATTCGAACCAGTAACCAGGCGATTATGAGTCGCACGCTCCACCATTGAGCTACGGAGCCAAAAATAAGGACAGTTTATGTTACCCCTTGTTGAAGTGAAGCTTTATTTGGCTTCCTGAAGAGTCATATATTTTTCAATAAAATCGGTGCTCACATCCTGGCCTTTGCGGAACATTGGATGAGCCAGAACCCTCTGGTGGAACGGAATCGTGGTTTTAATTCCGGTAATCGCATACTCATCGAGAGCGCGCTGCATACGTGAAATTGCTTCTTCGCGATCGCGGCCCCAGACAACTAATTTGCTTACGAGTGAATCATAGTAGGGTGGAATGACATAACCGGGATAACAGTGGCTGTCCACGCGCACGCCAGGACCACCAGGAGCGATATAAGCATCGATGCGACCGGGAGAAGGCAAGAAATTGCGTTCAGGATCTTCTGCATTAATACGGCACTCGATGGCATGTCCGCGAAATTCGATATCTTCTTGAGTGACAGACAGAGGCATACCTGATGCCACGCGAATTTGCTCTTTAATCAAGTCAATGCCGGTAACTAATTCGGTCACAGGATGCTCGACTTGAATACGTGTATTCATTTCCATGAAATAGAAATCGTTGCCGGCCAAAATAAATTCAACGGTGCCGGCACCTTCATAATCGATTTGCTTGGCGGCACGCACTGCAGCTGCACCCATGCGCTCGCGCAGTTCTGCTGTGAGCACGGGGCTAGGTGTTTCTTCAATCAGCTTCTGGTGCCTTCTTTGCACTGAACAATCGCGTTCGCCCAGGTGAATGCAATTACCGAAAGTGTCAGCCATCACTTGAATTTCAACGTGACGAATAGGCTTCAAATATTTTTCGATATAAACGCCGCCATTACCAAAAGCAGCAGCAGCCTCACTCTGAGCCGAAGCCATAGCGTTGAGCAATTGAGCCGAATCGTTAGCAACGCGCATACCGCGACCGCCACCACCGGCAGTGGCCTTGATGATAATCGGATAACCGATTTCGTCGGCTAATTTTCTTACTTCGCTCTCGTCTTCTATCAGGCCATGACTGCCTGGCACCACTGGAACACCGGCAGCACGCATAGCCTCGCGGGCCGACGACTTGTCACCCATCGAATTGATTGCTTCAACGCTCGGTCCAATAAATTTGATTCTGTGATCAGCGCAAATTTGCGCGAAATTAGCGTTTTCAGAAAGAAAACCATAACCGGGATGCACCGCATCGGCACCTGTCACCACAGCCGTCGAGATGATGGCGGGAATATGCAGATAGCTGCGGCCCGACTGAGGCGGGCCGATGCAATAGGCTTCATCAGCCAGTTTTACATGCAACGATTCTGAGTCAGCCTGCGAATAGACGGCTACAGTAGAAATACCCAGCTCGCGACAGGCCCTGATTACTCTCAGCGCTATCTCGCCACGATTGGCGATCAGAACCTTTTCAATCATCTATGCTCTTAACCTTTAGGATCAACCAGGAAAAGGGTTTGACCATATTCCACGGTTGTACCGCTCTCGACGCAAATTTTGACGATTTTTCCAGCTACTTCAGATGGCAAATCGTTCATCAATTTCATTGCTTCAATAATACAAACTGTCTGTCCAACACTAATTCTGTCGTTGATTTTAACGAAAGAAGGAGCGGTAGGAGACGGTTGTCCATAAAAAGTACCGACCATGGGCGACGTTATGGCAACGGTATTGGCGGATGCACCGTTATCGTCGCTGTGCCCGTGGGCTTCTGGTTTAGCGGCCGGCTCGGGAGCCTGCGCTTTGACCGGCTCAGCCACGGCAGCTGAAGCAGCTTGTGCTTGTGGCCTGGATTGAGCTGGAACTTCTATGGTTTGAGCAAGCGCCGGTCTGTCTTTTTTAACTGTGATGCGCTGGTCACCAAATTCAATGGTGAACTCAGTAACGTCAGTCGAACTGACGATTCCAAGCAACTCTTTAATTTGCTGCAGGTCTATCTTCACTGGCAATTCCCAATTAAACGCGTGTCAAATACTTGCGGTTTCTAGTGTCAACTTTGACTTTGTCTCCCACTTTAATGTGGAAAGGCACAGTAATGGTGGCGCCTGTTTCCAGCACTGCCGGCTTACCGCCACCAGAGCTGGTATCGCCTCTTTCGTCTGGTGCGCATTCGCTGATTTCCAGTTCTACGGTGTTTGGCAATTCGAGACCGAGCATGCGGTCATTGAAGGAAAGCATAACGATGCCTTCGGTATTGTCTTTGAGAAATTCGACACCAGTACCGATTTGATCGGCGGTCATTTCAATCTGGTCCCAGCTCGATATGTTTTGCATAACATAATTTTCGCCGGCCTTGTAAAGATATGTCAGTTCAGACTTCTCGACGATTGCCTGAGGAAGTTTTTCACCAGCGCGGAAAGTGTTATCAAGCACGTTGCCGGTCTCGATATTTCTCATTTTGGCACGGACGAAAGCGGCACCCTTGCCAGGTTTTACATGCTGAAATTCAATTATTTGCCAGACGCCGTTGTTATATTCAATCGTCACGCCCGTGCGAAAATCGTTGCTAGAAATCATGCCGGATGCAAATGCTCCATGGTCCGTGAGGCTACGGACAGTAGTCAAGTCAAAGCAGTAGCTGCCTCTCGCCAGAGACGAAATTCTAACACCAATACATTAGTAGTTCAGGCAAAGGCTAGAAGTAGCTTAATGGTTGGTTGAACCTGAGTTCTTGACACCGTTATAATCATTTGCCGGTGCCGTCCTGCATATAAAGAGAGAAAAATGGCTAAGAGTTCCGCCGCGGATACCACAGGAGAAAACTCCATTAAAGAGAATTCTAATGAGGACAAGCCGTCTTCCAACGCCTTCGACTGGAAAGAAGTAGAGGCCCGCTGGACCGCCTACTGGCACGAAAACAAATTATTCAATCTGGAAATGAATCCGGACAGGCCCAATTTTTCCGTGGCTTTGCCACCGCCCAACATTACGGGCAATTTACATATGGGCCATGCCCTGAACGGCACAATTCAAGATGTTTTAATTCGCTTGAAAAGAATGCAGGGTTACAACGTGCTCTGGCAGCCGGGAACAGATCACGCCGGAATCTCCACCCAGATGGTGGTAGAGCGCCAGCTCAAGAAAGAAGGTATCAATCGCCACCAGCTGGGGCGCGAAAAGTTCATCGAAAGGGTATGGGAATGGCGAGTGCAATACGGCGACTCGATCATGGCCCAGTACAAGCGCATTGGTGTCAGCTTTAGCTGGGACCGCGTCGCTTTCACAATGGACGATTCTTATGTAAAAGCAATTTATCGTGTTTTTGTCACCCTTTATAAAGAGGGGCATATTTACCGCGGCAATCGCATCACCAACTGGTGCCCACGTTGTGCCACAAGCCTGTCTGACCTTGAAGTAGAGCACGACGAAAAGAAAGGCCACCTTTATTGCATCAAATATTTGCTTGAAGACGGCAGCGGCGAATTAGTTGTAGCCACTACCAGACCAGAATCACTTTATGGTGACGTAGCCGTAGCTGTGCATCCTGAAGATGATCGCTACAAAGCTTTGATCGGCAAAAATGTAAAACTACCCATCACTAATAGATTGATACCGGTAATTGGCGACTCATATGTAGAGCGCGAGTTTGGTACAGGCGCTCTGAAAATTACACCGGCTCACGACGTCAACGATTATGAAGTTGGTGCCCGTCACAAATTGCCTCAGCTCACTGTAATTGACCTCAAGGGCAATTTAAACAACAGCGAGTACGTGCCTGAGTTCTTGCACAACGTCGAGCGCTTTGACGCCCGCAAGCAAACGGTTTTGAAACTGGAAGAATTAGGTTTGCTGCATGAAACCCGCGACTACAATGTCGGCCTGGGGCACTGCGAGCGGTGCCAGACAGTAATCGAACCACTGCTCACCGATCAGTGGTATTTGAGCATGAAAGAACTGGCTCAACCAGCTATCGAAGTAGTTGAAGAGCAAAGAGTACAGTTCGTTCCGGACCGCTATGCCGCTCAATATTTAGACTGGATGAAAAACATCCGCGACTGGTGCATTAGCAGACAGTTATGGTGGGGCCACCGCATTCCAATTTGGACCTGCCAGAAATGCAACCACATTGACGCTTACGAAAGCGCTCCAGAAAGCTGCGAAAAATGTGACGCTCCCGGCAGTGAAATGGCGCAAGACGAAGACGTCTTAGATACCTGGTTCAGCTCCGCCCTCTGGCCTTTTGCCACTCTCGGTTGGCCAGACAATACCAAAGAACTGAAAATGTTCTTCCCTACAACCATTCTGTCCACCGCCCGCGAAATTATCAATTTGTGGGTTGCCCGCATGGTCTTCATGTCTATGAAATTCATGAAAACCATTCCCTTTAAACATGTGCTGATTCACCCAGTTATTCAAACCGGCGATGGCAAACGCATGTCAAAATCGAAAGGCAATGCTGTCGACCCCCTCGATATGATCGACACTTATGGCGCCGACGCCAATCGCTTCTGGTTTGCTTCAGTAGGCATCAAAGGCGATCAAGATGTGCGCTTCCGTCCGGAAAAACTAGACGAATACAAACGCTTCGCCAACAAATTATGGAATGCCGGAAGATTTGTGCTGACGCAAATCGAAGGCTTCGAACCAAGAGGCGTAAACCCGGCACACTTGACTCTGGCCGACCGCTGGATTCTCAATCGCTACAATGTCTTACTCGACTTGTTGCAAATGTATTTCCAGGATTACGATTTTGACAAGGCCGCCAGCCACTTGCACGATTTCACCTGGAGTGATTTCTGCGACTGGTACGTTGAAATTGCCAAAATTCAGTTGGCACAAGAAGCGGCTTCCGGTGAAGGTACAGGCCAAACCAAGGCAGTACTGCAAACCGTATTTGAAGGTTTGCTGCGCGCCTTGCATCCGATTATGCCTTTCATCACAGAAGAGTTGTGGACAAAAACTCCCAAGTCGTCTTATTTCCCCAAAGATTTTGTCTCGATCATGTTCGCCCCTTATCCCCGCCCTGATGAAAACTTCATCGATGACGATGCCGACGAGAAAATGGAATTTCTCATGCGCGTAATTCGCTCAATTAGAAATATTCGCCAGACTTATAACGTGCCCGCCTCGGCCCAAGCTGAAGTGATGATTGTCTGTCAGGATGAAGACGAAATGAAATGTCTCCTTGACGGCGCTAATTATATTGAGAGATTGGCCAAAGCCAGCCCGCTCGATATCAGCATGGACTGCTCGCCACCATCAATGGCAGCCTGTGAAGCGGTTTCTTCAGTCAATATCTATGTACCGCTGGCCAAGCTGATTGATATTCCAAAATCAAAAGAAAAGCTCAATGTGCGCAAGCAATCAAT
Organism: Candidatus Obscuribacter sp.; assembly: GCA_021772135.1. Taxonomy (GTDB): domain Bacteria; phylum Cyanobacteriota; class Vampirovibrionia; order Obscuribacterales; family Obscuribacteraceae. Next base: position 10,538 of record JADYXQ010000219.1, on the reverse strand, counting down.
TGAAAAAGAAATTGCGAAAGCCAATTTACAGCTCTCTAATCCTGATTTCAAATCGAAAGCTCCACCAGCCAAGGTCGCTAAAATCGAGACAGAGCTCAGTGAATTGACTCGGCAACTGGAAAGCGTACATTCGCAATTGAAAGTACTGGACGCCAGTTAGAGACTGATCAAACGGCCTTTAAAGCTCATTGAATAAACTCAGTTGGCCGTTATCCGGCGGCCGTTTTCTGTTTGCTGCTCTGGCCTCGGCTTTATCTGCTTTTGCCACTGCCGCCTCTTCTTGTTCTTTCACTTGAGCGGCAATTTCGGCAGCTTCTTCCGCTGCCACGTCAATAGGCGCAATCAAATCTCTGGTATCGACGGTAGTGCCATTGACGTCAGTAGAAACGCGATAAATTTCAATTAGATCATCAGGATATGGCTTGAGCATTGATTCAAGTTGCGGCAGATTTTTGTTATACGGATCGAGCCAGGCACTTTCTAATTGTCTCGGTAAAATCACAGGCATCCGGTCGTGGAAGCGCGCCATTTTATTATTTGCCGCCGTTGTAATAATGGCGCAGGTGCGAATTTCGTCACCATCACTAGACGACCAATCTTCGTAAAGGCCGGCGAAACCCATGAGGTTCTCACCTTTTAAACGGATGCGCCAGGGCCTGCGATTTTTCGCCTGCCCTTCCCACTCATAAAATCCATCGGCGGGAATAATGCAGCGCCTGGAAGAAAAGGAAGTGCGAAAGAACGGTTTGACCGCAATAGATTCACTGCGAGCATTAATCATAGGCGGATTTTTTTTGTGATCACGCACCCAACCGGGCAGAAAACCCCAACGCGCAGCTTCTATTAAGCGACCGCTTTCAGGCGCTCGATTGGAAATGACAATGGGAATCCATTGAAAAGGGCCGATGTTATAGCGCGGAGCAATGGGCAGATGCAGTCTGGCAACGGCAAAGTGAGCCAGTATTTCTTCTGTGGAATGAGCCAAAGTGTAACGTCCGCACATACGAAGATTGTCTCACATTGGTGTTTAGAAGATTCCGAGAACCTTGCCAGTCTTTCTCCACGGAATTAATTCACACCACATCTCGACTAAAAAGAAAAAAGCTCAAAGCCAGCACGGCCAGGCTCAAATCGAGAAAAGCTATATGGAGCTGATCAGGCATAGTCAATAAATTGAGCATAATGCCAAAAAGCATGGCCGCCAGGGCAAGGGCACCAAGACGTGGTTTCACTGCCACCAGAATGCCTATGAGCATTTCTACTGGACCTGACGCCACCATAATCTGGTGAGCGGGAAAAGGCAAAACTTGCAAAACCAGAGGCGAGACATAGCGCTCCCAGTTGGTCATTAGATTGAAAAACTTGTCGAGCCCGGCCACAAATGGCACCAGTACAAAAACACATTGCATAATGCGCGACACTACTTTATCGCGAGCTATGCGCGCGTTATCGTCGATTTTCGTGCTCTTTTCCTGGGTAATCACCGCGCCTGTGACGATAGCTACTGTTGTTGGTTCCATTTATGCTTTATTGTCAGTACATGCAGACAGAAAAAATCTCAGCTAACGGCATCTCTTTGAACGTCGCTACTGCCGGAGACGGCCCGCCGGTACTGCTGCTCCATGGTTTCCCCAATTCGCACAAGCTCTGGTCTAAAGTGGCACCAGGGCTCGTAGAGGCCGGATTCAAAGTAATTGCATACGATCAGCGTGGTTTTGGCGACTCCGACGCACCGCCCACTGTCAGCTCGTACAAATTGAATGAAATCATAAGCGACGCTGTGGCCCTGCTCAGGGCCCTGCAAGTGAAAGAAAAAGTGCATGTGGTGGGCCATGATTGGGGTGCGATTATTGCCTGGCTGCTAGCTATCAGGCACCCGGAGCTGGTGGAGACGCTCACTGCGATATCTGTTGGTCACCCCATGGCATATCGCTTTGCCGGTCTCGAGCAAAAGCTCAAAGGCTGGTATATCGGTCTATTTTTAATGCCAGGCATTGCGGAGGCAGTCTTCAAACTCAATGATTGGAAAGCACTGCGGCGCATGGCCGGCAAAACCGGTACTCAGCCAGCCCAAGAGCCGGTGCAAGACCAGATCCAAGAATGGATCGACGAAATCAGCCGGCCCGGTCGTTTGACCGCCGGATTCAACTGGTATCGCGCCAATATTCTGCAACTCTTTTTTGCTCAAACTCCAGATTGCCTGGTGCCAACCTTGGGCATTTACGGGCCCGATCCGGCCCTGGCTGAAGAGCAGATGGTTACCAGCGAAAAATACGTTGATGCAAAGTGGCGCTATGAGCGCTTTCACCAGTGCGGTCACTGGATTCCGCTGGATAAACCGGAACAACTCACGGCTCTGTTGATAAACTGGTTCAATAGCTAAAGACCTACATACTTGTAGACATACTGTATAAATAGGAAATGGACGACACTCAAGCCAGCAGACATTTTCAGCAAGGTTTTATGTATTTGCAAAAGCAATGCCCTAATGAAGCGGCGCTTTGCTTTACGCACGCACTTGAAGTTAACCCAGGCCTCTGGCAGGCGCAGCTTAATCGCGGCAATGCACTGATGATGGCCGGCCGCTACAAAGTGGCCATAAAAGATTTTGAGGCGGTGATTGCCGTTGAACGCAGCCCGCTTGCCTACATGAATAAAGGGCTCTGTTTGCACCAGATGGGCCGTTCTGAAGAAGGGCTCAAATGCGTTGAAGTTGCCACCACCCTCACAGACAGCGACAGTTTGCTGGTAATCATTATTTCGGCCAAAGCAGAAATTCACAATGATCTTGGGCAGTTAAGTCTGGCACTAACTGATTATCATAATGCCATCGCTATTAAAGATGACTCACCGAGCCTTTATAGCTATCGCGGACAGTTGCACTATCGTATGGAAAAGTTTCAAGAAGCGGTAGCAGATATCACCCGAGCCGTACAATTAAGCCCGGCTTTTGAACCCGATTTGTACTACAGGGCCCATAGTTTATGGAAATTGAACAAACCTAAAGAAGCTTTGCAAGATTTTAACGCCGTCATTGATAGCGAACCTGAAGAGTGGACTAATTACTTGAGTCGCGGTCGTTTGCTTGATGAAATGGGTTTGCCTGACGCCGCCATGATTGACTTAAATAAAGCCATCAAAATCAATCCGCAATGCGCACAGGCTTACTTTCACCGCGCCTTTTTACACGCCCTTAAAGATGACGAGCGCAGCCGATCGAAGAGCGCGCTAGATTTCGAAAAAGCCTTTACGATAGATCCATCGATACGATCTTGGTATCAGGCACAACTAAACATCAAGCAGAACTAACACTCTGATGCGGCCAAAAAATTTAAGAGAAATGAACGATATGGGCGGCATGAGAGATTTTCTCAAGTCGAGCTGGTCAATCTTTATTATGCTGGCTCAAATCGTTCTGGTCATGGCGACCCTGGGCGGCACTGTAATTGCTTTGCTTGTCGTGCAAGAAGTAAATCGACTGCCTAACATCGACTATCTAAAAAGCTATAAACCAGTTGATTCGATTTCAATTTATGATCGCAATGACAAACTTATAGAGCGCATCAATTTGGGCATGCCGCGCACAGTCATTCCCTTCAAACAAGTGCCGCTTTCTATGCAACAAGCAGTACTGGCTGCTGAAGACAAGAATTTTTATAGTCACGGAGCCATTAGCTATCAAGACGTCTTGCGCGCATCAATTGCTAATGCCAAGGCACTGCGCATGGTGGAAGGCGGCTCGACAATTACGCAACAGCTGGCTAAAAATCTTTTTTTCCCCGAGCTTAAACGCAACGCTGTAACCAAGCTGGCAGAAGTTGTCGCAGCCTATCGTCTGGAAGAGAAATATACCAAGCAGCAAATATTTTCCATTTATTTGAGTGAAATTTATTTTGGCAATGGTTCTCGCGGCATTCAGCAAGCAGCCCACAATTATTTTGGTAAGAATGCCAGTAACCTCTCTATTTCTGAATCGGCCTTTCTAGCGGGCATCATTCGCCAGCCATCATTTTTAGGTGGCAAAGATCACCGCGCTGAAGCCATCGACCGACAAAAACAAGTATTGCGAGCGATGGTTGAATGTGGCTTCATCACCGACAGTGAATGTTTAGTAGCAGAATCTAGGCCGCTCATTTTTAAGCGGGCAGAGGTAAGCAAACCAAGTCAGCCATTCAAACATAACCCTTACTTTATTGCTCTAGTTTTAGAAACAGTACGCAGGCAATTTGACCAGCGCACCATTGGTTTAAATGGGCTCGAAATTTTTACCACCCTTGATCCCGTGGCTCAAGAAGCGGCAGAGCAAGTGTTGGCCTCTGAAATTAGGCGCGCACCACCCGGCATCGAAGAAGAAGCGTTGGTTAGTTTGTCGGTTAAAGATGGTTCAGTGCGCGCTCTTGTGGGCGGCGCCCATGATTACTGGGACAATCAATGGAACAGCGCTGTCAACCCGCACACAGCGGGATCTTCACTCAAGCCCTTTATTTACCTGACTGCTTTTATGGCCGGTATTCTCACTCCTGAGAGCACAGTGCAAGACACTCCGTACAAAATGACGCAAGAAACCGGAGAGGAGTGGGCACCAAAAAACTTTGACGGTAAATATATGGGCGACATCACTGTGCGTGAGGCGCTGTGCCAGTCTCGTAATATGTGCACCATTCGCGTCATGGATCAAGTGGGCATCGCTAATTCCATCAGCACACTAAGAGCAGCAGGAATAAAGAGCGAGCTGGCGCCAACAATTGCCCTTGCACTTGGTAGTTCGGCAGTCACTCCTCTTGAACTTGCGGCGGCATATGGCACCATCGCCCGAGGCGGCGTGGCCATTGCTCCGTGGATGATTCGCGAAGTCAAAGACAGTCGTGGCCAACTGCTCGACACATATGTGCCCATGGTTCACCGCGTTTTTCCTGAAGAACAAACTACCTGGCTGATAGATATTCTTACCGAAGTGGTGCGCCGGGGCACAGGAACACAGGCCAAGTTGGCTGGGCGACCCGTAGCCGGAAAAACCGGCACTGCCGACAAATCGAAAAGTATTTGGTTTGTGGGCTTCACACCAGATATGGTGACTGCCGTCTGGGGAGGCGGCGATGAAAAAAGCCCGGCTGCCGGCAAACATGTTACCGGTGGCACAGTGATGGCCAGGGTCTTCAGGCAATATAATCAGCGCTTCTACAATAGCGTGCCCACACCGGCTGGAACCCTTCTGACTTCGCGCTATGCTGTCGCCCCTGGCGATTACAACAAAGTCAATTCAAAACCAATCAGCCACAGCAACGACGTGCCATACAGTGAAATTGATCCTAGTGCTGGTGCTACTTATGCCCCAGCGGCTCAGCAAACGGCGAGGCCAGCAAGTACTGCCGTTAGTACCCCTGTGCGTTCACAAAAAGGCGTTACTGAGTACCACTGGGACCAGCATTAGCACACTAGAAGTTATCTAAAATACAACCGCGCATAAACACCTTGAGCTGCGAGCAAGTCTTTATGGGTACCGCTTTCAACTATGCGTCCGTTTTCCATAACAAAAATTTTGTCGGCATTAATAATTGTACTCAACCGGTGCGCCACCACCAGCGATGTGCGGCCAATCATCAAAGGTACAAGGGCTGCTTGAATCATCGCTTCGTTCTCGTTATCTAAAGAACTTGTGGCTTCATCTAAAATAAGTATGCGTGGATTTTTCAACAGCACGCGGGCAATGGCCAGACGCTGCCTTTCACCGCCACTGAGCTTGTGCCCGCGCTCGCCCACTATGGTCTCGTACCCTTCCGGCATGCCTGCAATCAACTCATGAATGTTGGCGGCGCGACAGGCATCCTCCAGTTCAGATAATGTCGCATCTACTTTGGCGTAACGAAGATTGGCGGCTATAGTGTCATGAAACAAATAAGTTTCTTGAGTAACTATGCCGATATTTTCGCGCAGCGAGTCGCGAGTGATTAACTTGGTATCTTTATCGTCCACCAGAATGCGGCCTTCGTCAATTTCCCACAGCCTGGTAAGCAAATTGGTGATGGTCGATTTTCCGGCACCTGACGGGCCGACAAAGGCAACCATCTGACCTGGATCGATAACCAGATTCAAGTCTTCTACACCAGCGCGTTTTGATGGATAGTGAAAAGTGACATGGTCAAATTCGACTTTACCGATCAATTGATTTTGCTCTAGCGCCCGCGCTTCGGGCAAATCTTTCTCTTCGGTCATATCGAGATAATCAAAGATGCGTTCGAATACAGCCAGCGCACTGACCACTTGTATTTGCACGCCAGCTAGCGCTGACACAGGAGTATAGAGCCTGCCTATCAGAGCGACAAAACTAACCAGCACACCAATAGTGATACCGTGGTAAATAGCCAGCCAGCCGCCAGCGAGCCAGATAATAGCTGGTCCGATAGTGACCATGGCTGTAATCGCCATCATGAACCAGCGGCCAATCATCGCTACATTGATTTCTAAATCCATCAGTTCTGAGGCCAGATTATAGAAGCGCTTGCGTTCATAATCTTCTTTGACAAATGATTTGACCAGAACCGTACCCGAGACAGAAAGAGTCTCTTGAGTCGCAGCTTGCATTTGATCGCGTTTAGTTCTGGTCTTTTTACGGGCGTCATACATGCGTCGGCCAACAGGCCAGAGCGGTACTACCATTAGTGGCACTACTACAATCGAGACCACCGCAAGACTGACATTGAGAGCGAATATGGCTATCAGGGTAGTAATAATGGTAATAATATTCGTAGCAATCGATACGATAGTGCCGGTAATAACGCCATCAACACTTTCCACATCGCTACTGACGCGATTCATAATTTCGCCGGTTTTAGTACTGGTAAAAAATGACACCGGCATACGGTGCAGATGCGAAACTAAGTTAGTGTGCAGGTCACGCACAATGCCTTCGCCCACTTTAGAATTTAAATATCCCTGATAGACGCCAACCAGTCCGGCGAGAAAGGCAGATGCCACCATAGCTGCCACCAGCCAGCAGAGTAGCTGAAAGTTATGGCTCGGTAGAGCTTTGTCGATAATCGCCAGGGTAAGGAGCGGCGGAGCCAGGCCTAAAGTTGATGAGACAAAAATAGACCCGATTACGGCAAGCTCGAGCTTCCAATAAGGGGCAAAAAGCGCGGCAATACGCCGCCACTCCACCTTCCCCTTGAGCTTGGCCTTGTCGGAGTTATACATGTTGGACCACATTAAGTGGACAGGCGGGCCGCCGCTAAACATCTAAAAGTCTCCGCCACCCGCTTAGATCTGCATATGTAGTTATTCATAACAGATTCAAAGATATTAAGTGCCTCTTTAGAACGGAGCAAACATAAGCGTTGAGCACTCAGAGCAAGATATACTCTTACAGTTGATAAGGGAGCTTAACTTGGCCGCCAAAAAACCAGACAAATTTGAAAAATGGCTGCTGGAAGGCCTTAAAAGCACAGACAGCCAAACGCATCATATTGATGCGTGGTGGAAAGTCATGTGTCTGACCGGCGTCGATTACTTCTCTACTCTTGGATATCAACCAGGCATTGCTTTTCTGGCAGCCAATATTTTGTCGCCTGTAGCTACTCTTGTGCTTGTGATCGTTACTCTTTTTGGCGCCCTTCCCGCTTACTGTTTCGTCGCCGAACGCAGCCCCAACGGCCAGGGTTCAGTGGCAATGCTGGAAGGACTGCTGCCTGGTTGGCGGGGCAAAACCATTGTTTTGCTTTTGCTTGGCTTTGCCGCCACCGGTTTTATCATCACAATCACTTTATCGGCAGCCGACGCCACCGCACATATACTTGAGAACCCTCTGATTCCATTCTGGATGCATCAAAAAAACAGAGTTTTGGTTACCCTCCTATTAATAACCACCCTTGGTGCAGTTTTTCTCAAAGGCTTTAAAGAAGCGATCGGTATCTCCGTGTGGATCGTCGGCATCTATCTACTTTTGACCAATATCATTGTTGGTTGGGGCTTGTGGCAGATTGCTGCACACCCTGCACTATTGAACGACTGGGTGCAGAAACTGGTGACCAATTTTGGCAACGGCTTCAACATGCTGACTACCGCGTGCCTGCTCTTTCCCAGCTTAGCTCTCGGTTTGTCTGGTTTTGAAACAGGCGTTGCTGTAATGCCCATGGTGCGCGGCGATGCCACAGATACACCGCAGAATCCGGCTGGGCGCATTCGCAATGCCAAACATTTACTCACTACCGCAGCGTTGATTATGAGTTATTACCTGGTGGCATCAAGCTTGGTCACCACACTCCTCATTCCCGCTGAATTGTATAAAGAAGGCGGTGAGGCCAACGGTCGAGCTCTGGCTTATTTGGCCCACACACATCTGGGCGAAATTTTTGGCACCTTCTACGATTTCAGCACCATTATGATTCTCTGGTTTGCCGGCGCTTCGGCAATTGCTGGCTTGCTCAGCCTGGTGCCTCGCTACCTGCCTCGCTACGGTATGGCACCTGAATGGGCTGGTGCTGTGCGCCCCCTGGTAATGTTTTTCACGGTCATCGCCTATGGTGTCACGGTAATATTTAAGGCTGACGTAGACGCGCAAGCCGGGGCTTATGCCACGGGTGTGCTGGTGCTGATTACATCGGCCGCTCTAGCCTCAGCCATTACATCGTGGCAAAATCGTTTGCCTAAAAAATATTTTTTTTCAATTATCAGTATAGTTTTTATCTGGACATCCATCGTTAACATTACTCAAAAGCCAGAAGGCGTGCGCATCGCCCTTTTCTTTGTCTTAAGCATTCTGGTGACCTCATTTGTTTCGCGAGCTTTTCGCTCTACAGAGCTTCGAGTAGAAACCGTAACTCTCGATAAAAAAGCCAGCGAATTTATCAATGCTGCCTGCAAAAGTCACTGGGGCGAAATTCGCTTATTGGCCAGCCGCGCCGGCAGCACCGATCTCAGCGAGAAAGAAGCACATGCCCGCATGATTCATAGCATTCAGGCTCGCGAAGGCAATTTCATTTTCCTCGAAGTTGAAACAGAAGATGTCTCAGAATTTTCTGACACAGTACTGGAAGTGACGGGTCATGAAATTGACGGTTACCATGTGCTGCGTTGTAAGAGTCTGGCAGTGCCCAATGCCATTGCCGCAATTTTATTGCACATTCGCGATAAAACAAAAAAGAACCCGCACGTTTATTTAGGCTGGACTGAAGGCCACCCAATTGTTTATACCTTCAAATTTATATTTTTCGGTGAGGGGGAAACAGCCACCCTGACGCGAGAAATCATTCGCACCATAGAGCCGAATGATTTTAAAAGACCACTAGTTCACGTAGCTTGATCAAATAACCATGACAGACAGCAACCAAAATCAAAAAATACTGCTCAATGTTTATACACGCCGATCGTTAATCGGCTTGAGCCTCTTTTTTGCCGTGCTTTCCCTCTGTGTTTTAGGCTGGTATATCGATAACGTTGACGGCCTGATTACAGGTGCCCTATCGGCAATCTTTCTAGTGGTGGCGGTGGCGCTGTATATGCGCAAAAGAGAGAGTCGAGTGGTAACGGTGCAGCTCGATGATTTGGCTAAAACTTTCGTTGATGAAGCCGGCGCCAAACATCTTGGTGTAATTAGACTATTAGCCCAAAGATATGGGCACAAAAATTACGAAAAAATCCAGCAAGAGGCCCGGCGCAAACACAGCATTCAGGCAGACGAAGGCAATTTTATTTTTGTAGAAGTAATACCAATCTTGGCCGAAAATCATGACAGTCTTATTGTCACCGGTCATCTTGAAGGGCATTTCCACGTGCTGCGCTGCAAGTCTCCGGCTGCTGCTAACGCCATAGCCGCCCTGTTGCTGCATTTACGCGATTTAGAGCACGAGAATCCTCACATATACCTTTCATGGAGCGAGGGTCATCCCCTGGCATACGCGCTTAAATATGCCTTTTTCGGTGAAGGTGGAACCGCCCCCGTGATCAGAGAAATATTACGCGAACACGAACGCGAACCTGACAAACGTCCGATTGTTCACGTTGCCTAGCGTTTTACTGATTTAGCGCCATTGGTTAAAACACAAAGTTTTTGTCTGGCCTGTTTATCTTGGGTCAGTAAATCGCCCACAGTTGATTCGGCGAAAATTGCCCTCGTGCGCTCCACCGACTGATCTAAAAGAGCGTGCAGAGGGCAGCTATTGCCTCTTTTTCGACCCAAACCAGCTGGACACTGCTCACAGAGCTTAATTGGTTCTACGGCGTCAATAATCTCCAGCAAGCTAAGTTTATTGGGGTTAGCTGCCAGGGCAAATCCGCCGCCCAGGCCCCGCTGTGAAGTGACCAGGGTTGTGCGCACAAGGCCGTTGAGAATTTTAGAAAGGTAGGGCAGAGGAACATGTGTGGCCTGAGAAATTTCCTGCGCCGTGTGCGCTCCCCGATAATCCTGAGCCAGGAAAATTACTGCACGCAGAGCGTATTCAGCGGTATGAGAAATCATGGTATCCACTCCGGTCCATCAGGAGTTTAAATCTGATGGTTTTCAAAGTAGACCGCCGAAGCCGTGAGTTGTTCCCACAGTATCT
>JADYXQ010000218.1 GCA_021772135.1 Candidatus Obscuribacter sp. | reverse complement strand
GACTTATCCGATTCGCGGCGGCACGCTTTTCTATCCCAAACGCGGCAACTTCATCGCCTTTGTCTCCAACCAATCGGCCAGCGTTTTTAACCGCGAATGCGTCGGCACTTTCAGACGCCTGGTTGATTTTCCATCGCAAGGCTTTGCTCTGCCAGACTTCGTTGTCGGCGTCAATTATTCCGACGACTGGAGTTTCAATAAATTCGGCTATCCGGCCACAATGGTGACTGATACTGCGCCCTATCGCATCAAGACATACCATCAACCGTCGGATCTTCCCGACACTCTAAATTATGAAAGCATGGCCCAGGTGGTGGCCGGTTTGAGCCGCACCATTGGTGACATTGCCGGCGAGAAGCCGGCGAAGTAATTTAGCTCAAGATCAAGCGACCCCTTTGCGTTGCTCACATTTACAGCTAAGGAATTTAGTTTTGCTTTGCGTAACTCTCTAAGCAATTCAGCTGTCACGGCGTTTTTACTCAGACCCTTTGTGGTCGGACGCTTCGCAACTACCTCCCGCAGCACAAGCGCCAAAGTAAATATCGATAATGATTTCTGACTTGAGACGGACCTGCCTCAGCTCAAGTCGACGGGCCTTCAATTTGCAGCCCGGGAATGGCTGCCTTCAACTTATTCTTCAATGCAACATCAACTGTTTCATCAAGTAAAATCTTTTGCAGATGCTTACAGCGAGCCAGTGCCAAAAGAGCTTTCTGGTCATAACGAGCGCCAGACAAATTGAGTTCTTGCAAATTTGCCGCAAGAGCAATGCTTTCAAAACATGCCGGTGAAATTGTCGAATGCCTCAAATCAAGGCTGGTTAAGTGGCCGCATTGTCTAAGAAATGCTAAGTCGTGATCAGCAATTGCACAATTTCTGATTTCGAGTTGTTTCACTTTCGAACCAGCTTCTAACGCTTTAGTAATGGCTGACGTCAGTTGAATATCTTCGACTTTCAAATGCTGCAATCGGTGCAGCAAACCACTTTTAGCCAGAGCATCGCCGTCTAGGGGGCTGGTGTAGAAGGCGAGCGACTCAAGCTTCGACAGTTTCCCCATTGCCGTCAAATATTCAAAAGTGACGGTGCAATGTTCGAATGTCAACGCACGCAAATTTACCCAGTCTTTTAGCAAATTGATATCGGGTGGAACAACCATGTCTTTAAGGATTAAAGTCTCAATGGCAGTATGATCGAATCGTTTGAGCACAGGCGGAAAGTTAGCAAATGCGGCGCCTGCTCTGAAAATAATTGGCCGATCGTCCAGAATAATTTTGCCTTTAGCAGGCCGTTCTTCTGTGCCTTTCTGCGAAAGAGAACCGATAGAAAGATCTCTTGGAAAACTAAAAGTACGGGTTCGCGCCACGGGATCGAGCACCGAGAGTGGCCTTGGAGAATTGAGAAAGCGATCCGCGGCAGTCATCTCGGTGCCGAGCTTCTCGAAATCTTTAGCAGCAGCAATCTCCTCGCCGGCTGGTCGAGAAACTAAAGATTCGCTGCGCTCCCACGGTCTGATCAAAAGCAGCGCGCCGCCACCCACAATAAGCAGCAGAGCAACGGCCGATGCCATGCCAATCAGCGGTTTGAGTTTCGACTCGGGCTCCTCTTCAGCGCTTGCTTCGATATCTTCCTCCCGCTCCGACGAATACACAGAGCCTGCGTCGGGCGAAAAATCATCGACTTTTATCTGTTTTAGCAAACTGATTATTTGATCTAGGTCAGCAAATCTTTCGTTTTCATTTTTTTGCATGCAAGTGGCAATAATTTCGTCCACCGCCTGCAACTGCCTCGCCGAAAAATCAGAGCGGTGCAATTCAGGAATATTGCTTACCTGGTGCATGGTCATAGTTTCTATCAAATTAGCGCCGCGAAAAGGAGGTTTGCCCATCACGGCGTTGAACATACTGCAGCCGAGCGAATAAATGTCAGAAAAATGGCTGGCCGGCAAGCCTTTAGTTTGCTCGGGGCTCATGAATTGCGGGCTGCCAAAAACTTCGCCCGGTCGAGTTAAGCCTTGCTGATCGATGCTCTCGAATTTAGCGATACCAAAATCAACCACTTTTGTGGTTTCAATCCGCCCCGCTTTACCTACAAGAAAAATATTGGCTGGCTTAATGTCTCGGTGAACGATTCCTTTAGCGTGGGCATATTTGAGAGCGGCACAGACGTCGAGAAAAACGTCTATAAAGAGCGGCAGCGACATGGGTCCAAACTCTTTTAAATACTCGGTCATAGACTGACCTACTAGCCGTTCCATGACATAGAACGGCGTACTTTTAGCGTCAACGCCCATGTTGAAAATTTTCACCACATTAGGATGTTCGAGCCTGGCGAGAGCCTTGCCCTCGATTTCGAAGCGGCGCCAGTTGACTCCTGTTAACTGTGATGGTTCCAAAAGCTTCAACGCAAAGATGCGGTCAGTATCCATTTGGCGGTGGCGAGCCGTGAATAAAACTCCCATTCCACCACGTGCTAAAACAGCGAGCAGGATATAGTCTTCGCCCACGATATCGCCAGGCTCATAAGTTATTGTTGCTTCAGAGCCGGTCTGAAACGAGACGGTGTTATCGGAAAGCTCGCTCATGGTCTCAATCATACACCCACCTCACACCGCATCAATTTACCCGCAAAAGCAAAGCCATGACCCTCCAAGATTACGTCTCTTGTCAAGGTCATGGCCGCCTTGAAGCGATTTAGATTAGTGCTTTCCTTTACCTTTGACTGCCTTGCCGAGACCGCCGCCAATGATGCCTATTCCGATAGCCAGGGCTGCTTCGCCTGCCTCAGTTGCACCGCGTCCGACGGCCGCAGCGGCGTGGTGAAGTTCAAAGGTAGGCAAATAAGAACTTTTCGATTTGATGAATTCTTCTTTCGAAACGCACTTACTTTTGTCGGTATCAAGAGCATTGAAGACAGCCGCAGTGTGCTTTTTCTCCAGAGACAGGGTTTTAGACTCAACATCGCTGTCCGCTTTACGATTTTGGGCCAAAAGTTCAAGCTTTGTCAGCTTACCATCGTGATTTGCATCAGCGTTTTTAAACCGTTCTTTAAGTTGCTGTGCGCTTATGGCACCACCAGGTTGATGAAAAGGCAGACCCTTGTATTCATCAAAATTCAAAACGCCGTTTTTGTCTGAGTCAAGAGTTTTTATAGACCAGCCTGCCGCTGTATCGGCGCGGCGGCTGAATTCTCTGTCCACGGCCTTTTCAGTTTCCGTGTTCATTTCCTTTAGTAAAACACAGCTATCTTTATTGCTGTCTGTTTTAGCGAATTCCTTACTGGGGTTGTAAGCATCCTTAAACAGATTTCCAGCGGCCATCAGTGCGCCACCTGTAAGAGCAGCAGTACCTTCGCCAGGTTGAGTCTTATCGTTCATAGTCAGTTCCTCCGGCAAATGCCGATGTTGGTATTTGGGAGGGGTGTGCATTTGTTATCGCTTGCGAAAATAACAATGGCATAACAGTGGCTTGGGCGATCTCAAACGATAACGTTTCATTTTTACAAACTCAAACGTTATCGTTTCAATCGAGTGCTGCAAGTTTATGACTTTCAATCACCAACAAAGGGTCCCAGCCAAAGATCTTAATGGCGGGCTTAAGCATCCAGTGATTGGCCACGCAACTGCTGAAAAATAGTTCGTGCTCTGATTCGGTGCGCGACATTTCATGCAATTGCGGCAAGAACTCGTCTAGTTTAATCGTATGAGCGTAGCCGGCAGCTACGTCATATTCTCTGACATTGTCGTTTTCTAGTTTTCCGGCGAAATACATGGGAAAAAACCAACCGCTGAAGAAGCATCCCACTGCCGCCACTGTGCCGATTGCGCTCATTAAAATTTCGCGCCACCAGGCTGGGCCTGCATTGAGCATGACGAGCATGCGACCGACAGCTTGCCGATGTTCAATTTCTTCTTTTTCGATGCGTTTTATGGTATCGCGTTCGGTGCCGGCTTTGAGGGAGCGCCAGTGACCAGCATAAGCCATGGTAGCCGCTTTCTCACCTGAATAAGCCATTTGCAAAATATGGATCAATTTGTGCCGAGCAATTTCTTCTGCGCTTGATGAAATTTGCTGCGACTGAGATTCTGTCATTAATCTGCAAAGTGCCCTGAATATTTCTGCCGTTGCCAGCGCTTAAACTAATGCTCTTACTCTTATTCTGTCAAGCAAGATAAGATAAGCAAGATAAGATAGGCCAGTCAATGAAACATTCGCCGGAACAATAACTTTGCCTCGTTGTCAATTGCTTCTGCTCTCGATTGCCGCCGTTTGCCTGGCGACCAGCGCTTGCAGCACTGCGCCAAATGCCAAATCGTCTATAGAAAGAATAGACGCAAACAAACCTGATCATTTCGGCGAACTTGTCGGCCTCTATCAGCACAATCAATGGGCCAGATGCATTCGAAAGGCTCCGTATTTCATCAAAACCAGAACTCATATACGAGAGGCCCGCTGGATTCTCGCCCGTTCATACCTAGCTTGCAACCAGCCTGAAAACGCGCTGCCTTTAGTCAATGACGCCCTGGCAGGTGAAGCCGGCAACATTGATTTGCTCAACTTAGAAGTAGACGTCTGGCAAAGAATGGGACGCCACAAAGAAGCACCGGAGCTTTGCCAAAAAGCCCTGCTCAAAGCCGACCGCTTTGATTTGCATTTAGCGGCCGGGCAACTGGCTTTACGCGAAAAGCAATTTGATCAAGCAGAGTCAGAGTTGCAGCTTGCCTTGCGCGCAGTGCCGGTTCAGTCGCCCATTGCTAAAGCAGTAATGATCGATGCCCTGGCACAAATCTGTGCCGCCAGAGGCAATCACCCGGGCGCCTTGAAAAATCTAAAAGCCGCACTCAACCTTGATCCGCGTGGAGCCGGCGGCATGGTTCAAGCGCACCTGGCAAAAGAATATGCTGCTGTCGGCGATCAAAAATTAGCCGATTTCGTCAACTGGAAGTTCGGCGACATTATCTGCCGCACCCCTGCCAATCGCCAGCAAGGGGCTCAAGCCCTAGCTGGTTCATTTTTGCTTGAACGCGGCAAACTCAAGCGTTACCTCGATTTAGGCCAGCGTCAGCTTAAAGGCAAATACGATACATACGTCGAGGCCGCTTTCGATTTGAGCGCCGCCGATCTCGAACCCTTCTTTCATGACTATGTTAAAAATTTGGCGCCGCGGTTGCCTGAGTTGACGGCGTATCCGGTTTCAACCATTTTGCCGAATCAGGCAGCATTCAGACTCTTCGTCAAAAAATACAAAATTTCGCTCACCGGCCTCACCCCTATCACGATGCCCCTCAGGGAAAGCGCCTTGGTAGCGCCGTAATAACCGTGTTGTGACATATCAATATTTAATTACTATGGGAATGTCCCCAATCATTTCCGCCCGGCAGAAATATTGAAAAATAAATGCCACTCGACCGCACCGCACCCGAGAATACGAAATCAGACGACAGCGATTCAAACAATGGATTGCTGTCAGAGTTCGGCTCCGGCGTGGCTCACAAACTGATCGCACCCTTCAAAGGCACAAGTCAACTTATAAACGGTAAAACCGATTCAGCCCAAGAGTTGGCTGAGCAAGCCAAACACGGTCAGTCGAAAGCCTACATTGCCGGTGAATTTGTGGGCAGTGCCACAGTGTTCATCGCTGCCACAGCGCTGATTAAACGGGCGCCGGGAGTAGGCAGTTTCGCTCCTGTTGCCGCCGGTGGTTTGATCGGAGCAGTGGAACCTTTGAAGCAAGGCGAAGGCGATAAAGACCGCATCGGCCATGCCGTAAGCGGCGCCGCTGCAATTGCTGTTTTCGAATACGGTCCGAAAATGCTCGTCAAAAGCGGTTTGCTTGCTTCAGAAAAAGGCATCAGCGCCGCACTTACTTCGGGTGTAATCGGTGGAGTAATCACAGAGCAAGCCAATTCAATTATTCAAACCGGTCAGGCAGCCAGCCTGGAGCGCACAGCTATGGCCGCCGCTGGTTTCGGCCTCACCAATGCCGCTTTTCACGGTGTGGGAATGGCTTTCGGCAAAGGCTTCTCCACTTTGGGTGAACGCTCGCGTAGAGCCGACAATGCAGCGCTCACCACCACCATCGTTAAAGATAGACAGGCGATTGCCTCGGCTGAAATGGTTTCGGGAAAGACAAGCGAACGCGGCTGGCACCTGGTTTGCGGCAGCGGCGGCTCAAAAGCCGGCCTCACCAGCACCGGTGTAATTCTGGCCTGCCGCGCCGCTGAAATTAAACTAGACACCATCGGCGGTGTGAGCGGTGGTGCTATTCCTGCGGTAATGGCCGCTGCTGAATTGCCTTCCCATAAAATGATTGAACTGGCCAAAATGACAGATTTCTCCGGCCTGCTCGGCAAAAAGAAATTACTGACACCATTTATTCGCGAACGCAAAAAAATCGACTTGCTGCAAGACGGCATCTACGGCTCAAGCAAGCTTGGGGAGTTAACTGATTTGCACGTTAAAGAATGGCCGGCCAAATTTTGGACTATGGCAGTCGGCCGCGAAAGCGAAGTAATGTTCACCAAAAACGGCGTCGTTGAGTACACCAGAGGCAACAGCCAACATTTAATTTCCAGCAAGCCGGCCCAGGTTGGCGATGCCGTCCGCGCCACTTGCGCCATACCGGCCTTGCTCGAATCGGTCACTTACCTCGGTCGCCGTCTCTTCGACGGTGCCCTCGGTCGCTTCGGCAAATGCCCCACCCAGATGGTCACCACCCATTTTGGCGTGCACGCTGACAACGTCATCGCCAGCTTGCCTGTAGGCGCCATGTCGTACGTAAATAAAGGCCTCTACTTATTTGCCAAATACCTGAGCGGAAACTTCGAGAAAGACCGCAGCGGTCTGGCAGAAACGGCTGGTATCGTCATTCGCCCTGAGGTTAACAGCTTCCACTCCCTCAAGTTTTTATTGAACTCCAATCAAAAAGACGAGGCCATACTTTCAGGTTACCGCGCCGGCATTGAACAATTCGCAAAGGCCGACCTGATTGGCGGCCAGAAGCTCGAAGCCGCCCGGGCTGCCGGTTTATCTATCGAGGCACTGGAACACTATTTCCGACCGGTTGCCCCGAATCTATATAATCGCAATCCAGAGCTGCTGCGTTTGACCGTTCGACCAGACATCAATTTACCTTTGCCTGTGCCTGCATTAACTGCGCAAAATGGTTTCTAGCAACTAGACTATCTTGGCATAAGGCATATACTAAGAACATGTTGCCAAGAAAAACATCTGCAGCCGCCTTCGCTCTGGCTCTATCAGCCTGGCAATGCTTTGGCTCGGCTGCTGTGCCGGCTTTTGGCGCTGACAGTCCGGCTCTGCTACCGGCGGTTTTGCCGGGCAGCACCGCGCAGACTCAATCAAAAATGGTTTGTTCAAAAATCAACTGGCTCACATCTTTGAATGCGGCCAAAGAGCAGGCGAAAAAAGAGCACAAGTTGATTGTCTGGATTCACATGCTCGGCAACATCGACGGCTTCACGTGAAGTGCCGGCAATAGCTTGAGAGCCGTGTCGCTTTCACAAGAACCAACCTTTACAACATTGCGCAACCGTTTTGTTTGCGGCTACAAAAATATCATGCAAGAAGGATATGCCGGCGACTCTGGCGTGCATCCAATAGACGGTACGGCAGTTAACACCACCAATGGTGCCGGACCTCACAATTTGCAAACTTTCGTCATGACTGCCGATGGCACGGTTTTGCACTGCCTGCCAGGTTTCTGGAATTCCGCCGACTTAGCTTGCGAGCTGGCCCTGGCAGAAAAGCTAAGTTATATCTGGGAAGACAAAGCGATCACCGCAGCGCATAAATCTGAACTGTTTAAAAGATTGCACCTGGAACACCTGGCTACTCACTCGCAAGAAACCATTGCCCGCAGCCATTTGCAGGGCTTCGACGCTCAGCACATTTATAAAAACAGAAAAGATCTGGCCGATTGCATAAGCGATCAAGCAGCGATCAAAGAGGTGGAAGATCCGCATAAAGATTTGCCTTATGGTGCTTTTAAAACCACAGATAAAATAATGCATGAACGCATGGCCGGCAAGGCTTTTGCCTGTGCCGATTAGAATAGTTTCGACACTGCCGCCTATACCAGTTATGGCTGCTCGCATTACGACAAAGGCGAAAACGAAATGGAAGTCGCGGAGGGCGTAAGGCCTTCTGCCGCTCTAGCCATTAGAGGCAAAAGCTTGCGCGCCCTGACCCGACCGACGGTGATAGTTGCCGCTGTCACAACTTCTACTCAGGCGGCCAAAACACGCAGTTCTGTCTTCACTGTGCCAGAACAATTTGTACAGCTGGCTAAACAACAGCGCTGGCAAGAAGCCTTTGCCTGTGCCGACAAATATGTCAAACAACAATTCACCAAACCTGGTGGCTACGAAATGCGCAGCCTGGCCGCACTAAAGCTTGGACATTACCAGCAAGCTTATAACGATGCTTCAAGGGCACTCTGGCTGGGTTCAAAGCATGCTACGGCTAACGTGTTGCGTAACAGCGCCGTTAATTTGTTGAAAAGTCAAACACCGCGGCCTGGAAAAATAGCAGACAAAAAACTAGCGTACAGAAACGGGTTGCAAGGCTGACGCAAAAGCGACAGTATCCCAATCACGCCAATTTTCGCCACTCAGTTGCAGCTGGCGCAAAGCTTTCATATTTTTGCACGCAGGCAAACAATGAGCATCAATCAAATTAAATCGAGCGTCGAGAATTTTCAAATGAGGCAGTGTCGAAATCGCCGCCAGGCCACCGTTTGTCAGGCCGGTGCTGTTCAATTTTAGGTGTTTCAGCTGCGTCATGGTGGCAATGGTTTTAAAATCTTGCAAATTTAGTGGTGAGTTTTCAACATTAAGTTCGGTCAGACTGGACGAATTGGCCAGAGCGGCCAGTAAAGCCGGGGTCTTGAGGCCGGAGGCAAAGGTCACTCGTTTTAACTTAGGAATGCGAACTAGCTTAGCCAGGCCACTGCCCAGAACTTTTGTTTGACTTAGATGCAGCGCTTTAAGTTCATTGAGCTGATCTATATACTTCAAACAGCTGTCGTCAATCTCACCCGTCTCAATGCGTATACATTTAAGACCGGCCAGGCGTCCCACGTGTTGCATAAATTCATTGCCCACGCGGAAAAGATCCACGCACTCCACTTCACTTAAATCAGCAGGTCCAAAGCCGTCTAACAAAGAAGGATTTAAAATCATTTCGTTATTACAACGCAGCACCACTTCGGCGTCAGCCCGTACAAGCTGGCGCCCTTGCGCTTCTTGCTTGTCGTCATAATTGATAAACCGTAGCGTACCGAAGCTGCGGTTATTAGGGAAATCAAAAACCTTATATTTTACGTCGCCGTGTTCTTCTACTCCAGAAAAATATGGACCAGAAGGCGCGACAGTTGTGGCTTTAGCGTTTGTGGCTGTAGCAGGCGTTGCTGTAGCAACTGCGAGATTTGCAGCAGCACCGGTATTGGTGGCACTAGTGTCGTCAGCGGAGCTTGAAGTAGCGTTTGCAGTGCTTGAAGTTGCATTTGACGAAGCACTTGAATTAGCAGTTTTGCTAACAGTTGAATTAGAAGTTGAATTATTGGTAGAAACTGACTGATTCTCATCCTCACCAGACGGCACCTGAAAATTATTATTCACAAGATACATAATCGTTCCTGAAACGGAGAAGATTATGATCAGCGAAAAACAGATTTTCATCACCAGCATGGCAACATTACGTGGTTGCGCCTCGCCGGCAGCATCTAAGTCATGTTTAAACCGCGAGCCCGAGCCGGCTGCCGATTGCTGGAAGTTTTTTTCTTCTTCAATCACGCACAGCTCGCTTATGACTTCATCGAGATTCTGATAGCGATCCATCGGTGCTTTTTCCAGCATTACCGCAATCATTGCTTCTATTTCATCAGGAAAATATTCGCCCCCGGTCACTTGCGTCAGTGTCGGTGGTTCCTGGGTCTGGTGCATCATCATCGTTTGAATTGGATTGCCACCACGAAAAGGCGGCCCGCCGGTCAGAATCTCGAAGAAAGTACAAGCCAGAGAATAAATATCGGAACGGCCATCCACTCTTTTTCCCAAACACTGCTCTGGGCTCATGTAATATGGACTGCCGAAAATTTCACCAGCAGCTGTCAAATTTTGCATGTCGGCCGTGCCACCGGAAAGCTTTGCCACGCCAAAGTCTACGAGCTTCACCCTCGAACCTACAGCATCGGGGGCGTTTAACAGAAAAATGTTGCCGGGCTTTATGTCTCGGTGAACAATGCCTTTTTTGTGAGCATAACCGAGGCCCTTACTAACGCCAATTAAAATAGGCAAAGCCGCTTCGAGACTTAAAGGGCCGGTCCGTTCAATCACATCAGCCAGATTTTCGCCTTCCAGCAAATCCATTACATAGAACGGCAAAATATTGAGATGCATGCCTAAATTATGAATGGCAATAACATTGGGATGATTCATGCGCGCAATTGCTTGAGCTTCTTGCTGCAATCGATACCAGGAATTTTCAGTCATTTTGTCGGGACTGAGAGTTTTAAGAGCGTAGAATTTTTGCAAAGCGTTATGCCGCACTTTGTAGACATAACCCATGCCGCCCACTCCAAGAAGCGAAATAATCTCGTATTCGCCCACCATATCGCCCGGCTGCAGCTGCCCCTCGAGCGCAGAGGCACCAGCGCTGTCTGCGCGCTGGTTTGGTTCGCGATTATCGTCGGCTTGAAAGGGGGATGCCAATTTGTGATTAACCAGATAGATTAACCTCGCTACTGTGCGCCAAATGCAGCCAAAGGTCAATTGCAAAAGGAGCTTTCTTGCATGTTTTTCTGCTGTTGCAGGTGCGCTGCGGCCCCAAATCCGGTACTATCAAGTAGAGTCAATCAGAAAGTAAATCATGAACAAAACAGCTAAATCGCTATTTCTAGTACCGGCCCTTTCTCTGGCACTATCCGGTCAGCTATTCTCGCCCTGTGCAGCTTTGCCTCAAGGTGCCTGGGAGCAAGTGCAGTCAAAGGGTGAAAAAGCCGCCTACGCCTGCGAATACGGCGACGCCGAACGGCTTTTAAAATACGCCGTTAATCTGGCTCGCACTTTTCCCGCCGGAGATCCAAGGCTCGCTAAAAGTGACGGTGAACTGGGGCGTTTGCTCACCATTCGCGGTCGTTTTAATGAAGCAGAGCCCTATCTAGAAGAAGAGCTGGCAGTTAAAACCGTGGCCTGCGGTAGCGAAGATGAACAATTAATTCCCGGCATGTCATCGCTGGTGCATTTTTACTTAAACCACGGCACCGCCGGTAAGGCCACCCCACTGACCGAAAAAATTCTTGCATTTGTAGAAGGTAAACTCAGTCAGGCCAGCACTCAAGCTCAAGGCAAAATTATCCTCAAGGCCGGGATGCCTTTGCAAGCATGGGCTGGAGAGGCATCACCTGTGATGCGCGATCCTCTAATAGAATGGGCTATTGCCTGCGATGATATCGGCAACATGTACGGTGCGCGGGAAGATTTTCCCATGGCCGAGAGATTGTTTAAAGCGGCATTGAATATAAAATCTACCGTACTTGACAAGCGGCATTTGTCTCTTGCCAATAGCTACGATAGCCTGGGCAGCCTGGCTTTGGCGCGTAAAGACAATGAAGATGCCGAGTCATATTTAAAAGATGCGCTCGATATAACCGAGCGCATTCAACCGCCGGAAAACTATCAGGTCTATGCCCGCTTAGATAAACTCGGTAAATGCCTGGTGCAGCAAGGCAAGCTGGCCGAAGCCGAAGCGCTTTATCTGCGCGCTCCGGGCCTCTGGCAGGCCGCGCCTTCTCGTAACGGCAACGAAGGCAGAGCAATGTTTGCCCTGGCCAATGTTTACGCTCAAGAAAAAAAGTACACTGAAGCCGCACCATTATTCGAGCAGGCATTGCGTTTGGCCGAGCAACATCACGGGCCTGATTCAGTCGCTCTGGTGCCCTATTTAGAGCGGTACGCCTACGTTTTATATTATCTAGACTCGCGCGAGCAGGTAGCTCAATTAAAAGAGCGCGCTCGCATCATTGCTGAAAGCAGCCGAGACGACGTTCTTACTGACGACGAAGCGGTGGTCAAAGTACAAGAAGTACCCGAAGCCAGTCCTCACGCCATTTCTCCACCAAGCCTGACCATGAGCAAAGACCCTACTACAGATGGCATGCCGCAGTAAGGTCTTTTGTTGGTCAGATTTTTAGAGCAGTAAATGATCAGTTCTTGAAGAACTTTTCTACAGAGCTGAATATGGAAGACAGTCGGCTGGTGGATTTGCCCTGCTCAATTTTGAAAGCGAGCTCATCACATTTAACTGCTTTCTTGGCAATTTTCTCTGATTGTTTTTCAGGCAAACCAGGCTCAAGAGAAGCATAAGCACGATAGTGCAAAGCAGCTTCACGCAATGGCGGAGCCGATTTGTTATAGAGCTTTTGCAAAGTATCAGCTAGCCCCAGGTGGGCAGCAGACAGCCGCGGATTTTGATAAGCGGCATCCCGATATTGATCGATTGCACTGGTCAATTGTTTTTTGCGCTCGAGATCTTGCGCCAGAGTGAGCGCCTGACGTGCTTTGTCTCTAGCGGTGGCGACTCTTGTCAGTCCACGCTTGGAACGAGCGGCGGCATCTTCTTCAGTGAATGTGGCACCACGTTTGTAAGCGGCGTCGGCACTATCGAGGTCACGAATCATCAAGGCCATATCGGCAACAGCAAAGGCCTGAGCCGCTGTGGTGCAATTGGCTATAACAGTGGCGAAATTATCGGTGGCTTCTTGATACTTAAATTGCGCCAGGCATGCTTCAGCATAAGCAATGCGTTGAGCATCGTTAGTTGGAGTACCCAGAGTAGATAAATCAACAGGCTTTCCTGACAGGGCGCGCAGTTTGGCATCAGCCAGACGCAATTCCATATCGTTAGGATTCAGCTGAATAGCCCGTTGAATGAAATTCTCAGCCGATTCGAAATTGTTAGCGACAAAAAACGCACCGTTCGCTTCTTTCTGCGCTTTAATCATGAGGGTGCGAGTCATACCTTTAACAGCAGCAACGTCGCCCGGCATAAAGCCCAGAACGGTGGTGTACTCTTTTAATGCTTCGTCGGTTTTCTCCAGACGCAAATTAATGTCGCCGGCTCGACGGTGCAAATCAACACTGTTAGGACTCAAAGCCAGACCAGAGCGTAAATCACCCAGTGCCAATTCTAAATCGCCGCGCGATTCGCGAATATTAGCCATGCGCAAATACGCCAGCTCGTTTTCAGCCTTGATACCAATTGCGCGTTGATATTCTTTGACCGCCGCTACCCGGTTATTTTGCTTGAAGTAAACGTCACCCATTGCAATGTGAGCAGGGGCACTGTTCTGGTTTTTAGAAAGGGAAGTGTTCAGAGCCTTGTAGGCGTCATCATATAAGCCTTGATTGAGATAAGCCTGACCAAGACCATAGTAAGCCGAAGCATTATCAGGGCGAAGAGTGATGGCGGAATTGAAATCAGTGAGAGCAGCAGCAGTGTCGCCAAGCTTCAAATCAATCAAACCGCGTTGCACAAAGGCTGAGGCATACTGCGGATCTAATTTGATCGCCATAGAAAGACTGTTGCGCCCTTCTTTCAAACGCCCTTGCTCTCTTTGCACCAGACCCAAGACGATATAGGCTTCAGCGGCCTGAGGATCAAGTTTTAATGCTTGTTTGCAACCGGCCTCAGCCGAAGTCAAAGTCGCCTGCCGTTGCGAAATTATAGTCATTGAGGAAGACTGTAAGCGATACAGTCTCACCATCGATTGACCGACAATGGCCAATGGTGATTTCGCATTGATTTTCAGTGCTTTGCCGAACTGCTCATCGGCTGCGTCTAATTTGTATTGCTGCACTAGTGCATAACCGAGACCGGTCAAAGCAGCGGTGTCTTTCGAATTCTTATTGACGGCAACGCGAAAAGCATCTTGAGCAGCAACATATTTTCCATCAAGCAATAACTTTTCTGCGGCGACCACACCAGCCGACAGCTTGCCTTTGAAAAGTCTCTCGCGAAAAGCATTCGGGCTAACCCGTGAAGATTGCAGACTCAAAGTTTTGGCGGTAGTCGCTTTTGCTACGGCATTGGCAGCCTGCCCTTGTGGTACTGCTGACGCCACCATGAGAGTTAAAGACAGGCTCAAAACTGGCCCTACATAACGATTAATCAAAGGAAACCTCCTGACTACTTATCATCATGAGCAGCATGTCACGGATGGCACCATAAATCATGGCAGGGAAATAATAAAGTTGCAAACGCACCGCACTAGGCCCAGCTGCGGCCTTTACGGGCAATTTCAAAGGATTACTTTTGCAGGATTATGAAACAAGGTTCGAGCCCATGCGTCTCGCATAAATTTTTCATTTTGGCCCTAATAAATTGAACTTTCTCTTTCGTGCCCACGTCTATATATGTAAACGGAGGTTATGCCGATGCTGAGCCGCGAAGAAAATGACCAGCGCCTGGCCAAAATCTGGGCCGATGTACAAATTTATGCACCTACAGATGCCATGGCCCAAGATGTTTTTTACGAATATTGGAAAAAGCTTGGAATGATTCTCTGCCCGGATTGTTCTAGTGACAACATCAGGAGGGTTGATGGTGAGCGGGAATGCGAATGCCTTGATTGTGGCATGACCAGTTGGTTTACGTCCGGCACACTTTTAAGTCGCGTCAAACTATTCAAAAGTTACCTAGCGGCATCACTCCTTTTCGAAGCAGGCCTGACCATTAGTGGGCCTCAATTCTCAAAGCTAACCGGCACTCCTCAGACATCGGCATACACCATTCTAAGGAAATTCAGGATGGCCATTTCTAATCAAATGTCATCTGATGCAGAGCAATTTTCCGGTCAGCTAGTTAGGTTGTTGATAGCCAAGCGCACACTGGAGACGCCTGCCAACAGTCACCCGTTTGTAGAACAAGAATTGATTGACGAAGCTTTGCAAAATGATTTGGCAAATAATATTGAGCCGGCGGGCGCAAGTGACGATGAAAATTTCGTTGATGGAATAAACGGAGATGATCAAGACGAGAATCTCAGTGAATACGAGAAAGTGAAGAAGGTGGTTTTAAGCTTGCTGTCAGATGTCGGATTAACGGCTGACACGATTTCATTAAGAACAGGTTTTGCGATAGGAAAAGTAACCGGCAGTTTAAGCGAACTCGAACTTTTCGGCGAAGCACGGGTAGAACCAGGTGGTAAATATTTTAAAGGCGCACCGGCTAAGCAAAGCCAATCTCAAATCCCCCTGACAGAGACGATTATTATTGCCCTCACCAATTTTTATGAATTTGTCATTGAATACTTTCATCGCGTGGGCCGCAAAGGCCTTCAAACTTATGTGGCCGCACTCTGGTGCACGCTTGACCGCGAACGCTGGGGACGAGGCTCTGTGATGCACTTGTGCGGCACGCATCCTCCTGTAACCTATCGAGAAATACTCAATTATGTTTCACCACCTTTGCTTAACATCATTGTTGGTTGATTTTAAATTTATTGTTTTTTTACGCGGCGCGGCTTGGTCGGCTGATTTTTCCATGCAATTTAACCTCGTGAAGCGGATTGTTTTGCAGTTCGCTTATTTGAGCGTCTTAAAAT
>JADYXQ010000217.1 GCA_021772135.1 Candidatus Obscuribacter sp. | reverse complement strand
GGGGACGCGCCTACCTTAAAAGTCGCGGTGCTATTCGTTTTGACACTCCCCTCAAACACACTCTTACTGCTGGCACCATGGGCACCGCATCTGGTACCGGCAACGAATTTGTGCGCCAGTGGCAATCAGACGAGCAGTTCAATCTGCCTTTAATTTTACAACGCGGCCTCGCTTCCGGAATAGTGACTACAGCCGCGGGTCGAGTGGGTGGCCTGCAGTCAGAGCGTCATATGAGACTGAACGTAAAAGACGGTCCTGACGCCATTGCCGAAGCGCGCAGCACTCCATTTCAATTAGGAAAGATTGCCGACGCAAGACAGGCAGCCTTGCGCGATGGTGAGTTTACAGCCGGTCGCGAAGTAGCCAATTTGCAGACTCCCACATGGAAAGGCACCATTAAAACAGCTGATGGCGAAGTTCCTGTGCTATTCCGCCCGCATACAGGCACTGAATCGTTTGCTCTGCGCATGCAATCTGAAATAGCCGGATACGGCCTCGCTGGAAAAACCAAGCTAGAAAATTCAATGCCTGTTTCTGTGGCACGCACGGTTGAAGTAAACGGCAAGCCAGTTTACGGATACGTGCAAGAATTGCAAGGCCAGAATTTGCTTGAAGTTGTGAATCCTGGCGGGCAACGTTCACTATTCAAACCGCCGCCGAAAAAAGTAATAGATGAATTTGTGCAAAATAAACCACTTTTTGAAAGCTATCAGGAAGCCTGGGCCAAGCGTTTAATTATGGGCGAATGGGATAACCATGCCCTCAATTTTATTGCTGACAAAACCCCCGGTAAAGTGGCCGTGAAGAATATCGACCTTGGTGATGGCTTGCGACCGGCCACCAGTCAACTCGATTTGATTCCTCGCGCAGGCATCAGACGCGGTTACGAAAATCTCAATCAATATCTCTACGACGCGGCTGCGAAAAAACCGTTGCCCATCGAAACAGTGACCAAATTAAATGACTTTGTCACCACGTACAACAATCCCACCGGAAAGCTTGAACTGCAGGGCTTGGGCATGACTCCGCAACAGGTTGAAGGAGCGGTGGGAAGAGCCAGCTGGCTGGCAAAAAATGGTAGGCTTCCTAAAGGCGACGCTGAACCCACCAGTTATCAATTGGTGCAGCGCGTTTCTCATATGCTGCGCGGCAGACCGGCAATGCCCAGTTTCATTGGCAGGCATAATATAGACGACTAAATTTAGTTAGGAATAAAAATGAGTCTTAAGGGAAAAGTACTTTTTATCACCGGTGCCTCCCGGGGTATTGGTCTGGCAATTGCTCTGCGTGCTGCGCAAGACGGCGCCAGTATTGCCATTGCTGCAAAAACCGTAGAAGAGCACCAAAAATTACCTGGCACTATTTATTCTGCGGCGGCTGAAATTGAGGCGGCAGGAGGAAAAGCGTTGGCACTGAAATGCGACGTGCGTGACGAAGAACAAATTAAAGCCGCCATTGCTCAAACCGTAGATCATTTCGGCGGCATCGATATTCTAGTTAACAATGCCAGCGCTATTAGCCTGACAGGCACTTTAGAGACCGAAATGAAACGCTACGATTTGATGAATCAAGTCAATTCTCGCGGTACGTTTTTATGTTCTAAGTTAGCTATTCCACATTTGGAGAAAGCTGCTAATGCGCACATTCTCAATCTTTCTCCGCCGCTCAATATGTCGAAGCGTTGGTTTGCCCCACACGTCGCCTACACTATGGCAAAGTACGGCATGAGCATGTGCACTCTGGGAATGGCTGCAGAACTTAAATCTAAGAAAATTGCGGTGAACTCTCTATGGCCCGAAACAGCCATTGCCACGGCAGCTATCAAAAATTTGCTGGGGGGAGAAAAAGCCATGCAATGCAGCCGCAAACCTGAAATAGTAGCCGACGCCGCTTACTTTATTTTCAATCAACCAGCGGCAGATTGCACCGGCAATTTCTTTATTGATGTAGACGTGGTCAAAACAGCGGGCGTAGAGAATCTCGATCAGTATCTGGTCAATCCAGATTCTAAATCTGCCCTGATGCGCGATTTCTTTTTAGAGTAGCTGGCTGGCCTAACGAATCAGGTCTTTAGCTGCGCAAATTCCATAGTCGTAAACCAATGTCGCTATACTCCTTAGTATAGTATAAGTTCTCCCTACAAAATGGCGGGAAACACGTATGGGTGAAGTTGTCATGATGCGATATATTCAGATTATTGGGGTGGCGCATATTTGTTCAAGGTACTGATGAAAAGGTCTCGCATCGATATGAACAAAATTCATCTCAGGTATTTGCTTCTGGTCTCTTTGTTAGCCGGTGTTTTGCCAGCTTTAGCTAATGCTCCTGTGGACAAACTTAAATCAGAGAACACAGTTATTGGTCCGCAAAGAGTTTTTTTTTCGCATAGTGGCGTAGTACGTTACAACTATACTCTGTGCCCCAGAAATGTCGCCGTACAATGTCCAGTAATCAAAGAACTGGCTCAAGCCATCGACAGAATTTGGAGTAAAAAAACTCAGTTCCGTCCAAAAGGTTCTAGTCTGATTATTGTAAATTTTGGAAAAATTACCAATCTGAGTGTAGCTCCCACCAGCACGGGAACTGCTGAAGAACAACAAATTGCTTTAGGCATGGTTCAAGAAGCGATATCACTGTTAGAAAAGCAAGAAAGACAAAACGAAGAAATTAAGTTCCAAATTTCACTCCGGCAATACCCTTATTTTTCCATCGAAAAATTGTAATTACCGAAATGGAAAAGGATATGGTTTGCACCATATCCCTTCCGATTAGTTGTTACGGTGCAGCATACGGAATGTACCAAGTAGGCACATTAGTTGTAGAGCAGTATGCCGGAACACCTGAAGCGCCACCAACTTTTAGGTTTGCGACTCCCTGAATGCAAGCAAACTGGTTGTTGACAAAGATTCCATCAGCTACCGGATCTAAGAATTGACTCGAAGACAAAGTACTTGCGTAAGCGCGATACGCAAAAACTTGCGCATATAGTTCTTGCCAATACCAGCCATTAGGGTTGTCATCGGGATCGAAAATATGACTAGCCGCTTCAGCTACTACCCAGCTATTCGTGCGATTACGCCATGATACATTTGCCAGCTGTCCGCCCACACACATAGGTTGTCCGAGTTGATCGTTGACACCAAAAAATGGTGCACCAGCACCAATGCAGGGATCTCTCAAAACGGTCAGTGGATCGGGTTTAGTGGTTCCAACAGTCACGTAGTCGAGGTTCATCCAATCGACTGCGACATAATTTCTCCACGGATAATTATATGACTCAATACCGGCAGGACCAGCCCCGCCAATGCCTGTACTTCTGTCTGCCGCATGACCTAGCTCATGAGCCGAAGTTTCATTCAAATTTTGAGAAGTCAGCGAGCCATAAACACCATTTTTGGTAGCATTTTCCATCAGATTGACGTTCAGGGTGTAGCCAGTGTTTGTCTGGTCAGGATGCGACCGAAACGTAACCCCAGTTACCGAAGTATCGATTGGAGGAGTAAGGCCGTAGAAACTCTGGGCAAAAGTTGCGTCCACGAAGGTAAATAGCTGGACTTTGTTCGTGTCATATGTCGTCTTTAGGCTCGATATTAAGCCATTAGAGAAATTGAACAAAGTCTTGCTAGTAGTCGGTGATGTTGGAACGACACAGTTCCAATAAGTCTTTGGCCATGAAGTTTGAACTCTCCATTGCTGGCACAGCACTCCGTTGATCTTCAATGAGCCATAGAAATTGGCTACTGGTGTTGTCGTACCGCCATCAACCTTGAAGATTTTGTAAACATCGAGGTTTCCGGCCGCTATGTAATCGATGGTTGCTGATAATTTACCGCCTTTTCCGGCGCCTTTGCCAATCGCTGTCACAGTTGCCGCTGGGTCGAAACTATTAATTGTGGAGTATAAGACGACTTCGCCGCCATCGCCATCATTACCGCCGCTGATTGCTGAGGCATTGATAGCATTTGCCGTCTTGAAATTAAGCTGCGATGAACCGATCATAATTGTGCCGCCATTACCCCCGGTGCCTCCACCCGTTGCGCTGAATGAATACTGGCCAACACCAACCGCGGTGCCAATATTTAAATTGCCAGAGCCTAG
>JADYXQ010000216.1 GCA_021772135.1 Candidatus Obscuribacter sp. | reverse complement strand
GTAGCCGATTCACCAAAGCCCTCCTCCGACGTCCCCCGCCCCAACGAAATCCTGCCACCTCAACCTGTTGACGCGAAGCGCTCTCCAGTAGCTGAACAAGATCAGCGACCACTAGAAACCCGAGCGGTGACATCTCCGCAGACCTCTTCCTCAGCTTTACCTTTCCAACCCACCGCGTCCCAATCTAGTGCTGAGCGACCCGCCGATGCACATATACAGTCACAACGGGCCCCTTCTCTCGCTCCAGAGATTGCTAAAACCGCTCCAGCTCTAGAACGGCCAATTCAGCCCATTATCCAAGCTGCGATTCAGCCGGCCATTCAACCTTCTTCCCTGTCTTTAGACCGGTCAATACCCACGACGCAACCAGTAACAGATTCCGCCCATCCAGCCAGGACTCTAGATTCACCGGCTCAGTCAGTGGAGAAATTCCGACCAGCTCAAGCACCGCCTGAGGTTCATCCACCAAACGGTCAGTCGGCACTTCGATCTCTTTCTCCTTCTGATTTGCACAGCGGCAGCCTGGTTTTACCAATTCCAGAACATTTGGCCGAAGCAACGCGCAAGTCCATACCAGAGCAGGTGCGCAAAGAAACCACTGGCGACCTTCGCCCTTCAGTTTACGAGCCCACCTCAAAAGGCAATACTGAAATATCACCAAAGCTCAAGTTAGAAACGCTTGAAGCTGATCCAAAGCAATTCACAAAATCAGAGAATACTCGTCTGCCTCAAATCCCACCGACCGAAGGGAAAATTGCAGAGGCAAAGCAGCAACCTGATTTACCGCAAAAAAGATTGCCCTTCGACGGAAAAATTCCTGAAGGTAAAATTGCCGACGGCAAAACTGATCGACCTGGCGACTCTAGTAATCCGCTTCCTGCCAAGACAGCATTAAAGTCAGGCGAAAAAGATCTGAAAGATCCAGATAAACCTACGGGTAAAAAAGACCCAGGTGGGGCGTCTTCCGGCCCGTCAGCCTTTATTCAGTTTATCGAAAGTCAGGCAGGCATTCGCCCTGCTTTTCCGGCGCTAGACAAAGGCGATAAATCAAACAAGCCCGATAAGTCCGAAAAAACAGATAAATCCGATCAATCAGAAAAAGGTAAGAAAACAGAAAGCAAAGCAGAGCCTGTTGCAAAAAACAGCGGCATCAAAGCTGAGTCGCCAAAACCGGAAGGCACTAAATCTGGTGCGGTCAGAAATCAATTACCCGGTGTTGAAAATGTGAAAGTTCCCGTGGTCAAGCCAGACAGCATCAGGTCGGGCGTAGATGGGCTGCTTGGCTTTGTAGATACGGTCAAAGAAAACATAAAGGGCGCACTGAAAGGGCAACGTGACAGGCCCGCTGAATTTGGAAAAGGTGAGTTTGCCGTTGTTTCGCAGAAAAGTCGCGCGCCGTCCGTGCGCGGCGATGTTTCTGACGCAGCCGAAATTATTGCTGTTCTCATTCCGTCTCACCTGGTTAAGTGGAGCATTGTTCGTGCTCCAGGAATAAAGCCATCTGACGTCTCTCCACCACCTCAAAAAATCAAGCCTTTTCGCGCCGCTAGTATTCGAGCAGTCGATCAAAAACCCACGGCTCCTGAACTAAAACCCACCCAGCCTGCTCCAAAAGCTTTTGATATCAATAATCCACCTGAAAAGAATCGCCCGTTTATTCAGCTGCATGCCGCTGATAGCGAGTATAGCGCTGATGGCCGTCCTTCTGCACCCCGGCGAGCTGTTGCAAAGGCTGAGCAGCCGGCAGAGCCCAAGGTAGATGTGGTAAAAACTCCCGCGACGCCTGCAAGTACTCCCTGGCTAGACTTACCTGAGGTTCGTAACGCTGCGGCTGAAGATCAAAGTTCCACGAGACCGACAATCAACCCTGACCTTGCCGAAAAGCGCAGGTTGGTTGAAGAACAAGAGCATACTTTACCGACACCGGCTGAAGATTCAGAAGAATTCGATCTGGTGAAATTGCAAGATCGCCTGACCTTGAGTGAACAAGATAAGCGATATGTGAATAAAGCCATTGATGTACAAGAGAGTACCTGGAATAGCGAAGATGATGCTGGCGCAAAGTCGCCTGCCATGCTTCGCTATGCTTACATCGTGCGTCCGGGCGACACGGTAGAATCAGTGGCAGTAGCTGAGTTGCATGATTCAAGTTTGGCACCACTTCTCTACGAGAAAAACCGCAAGTATGTGTTGCCTGAAGTCGAATACGGCATTCACCCTTTTATTGAGGGAGCAGTGATTGATTTGCCCACACCAGCAGAGATTAGTGCATTTCGACAATTATGAGTGAGCTTTCTGATTTTGGCCCTATTCTTGATTCTCAGCGCGACATTTTCTTGCATGGCCTGTAGGCACAAAAGGCTGACGTCTCCTCGCTTGCTCGGGCACTTTTTAATTAGTTCGAGTGCTGTTTTAAATTCGAGATCCGATTTGTCGTAATCATATTTTATAGCGAAGCAGCGACCTAGCTCGTAGTGGCATCGTGACCATGACCAGCGGAGAGTCGGAAAGTCTTTTGACGTCTTTAGTATTTCTCTTGCCTGCTGTTCTGATTTATCGATTTCATTGGCGCGAATGTATAGCGAAGTCAAAATAAGCTGGTCGTTGATTAACTGATCATATTTATATCGTGGAAATGTTTTCTCTATTGCTATAGCAGATTTTATATAATTGATTGCCTCGATTTTCTCACCATGGTTGTGAGCGTTCATCGATAAATCGCGATATGAGATAAAAACTTTAGGATGACGCGGGTCAATACTTTTGCGAAGTTGAAGTGCATGTGTGAGGCACTCTTTCGTATTCTGTTTCAGAGACAAATTAGAATACGAGTCAGCAAGTTCGTCCATCTCTACAAGTAGTTCAGGCTCTTGGTTCAGTTGCGCCTTATCTAGTTTTAAAACTTCTTGATAGGTTCGTTCTGCCTTTTCCATCTGGCCATGATCGATATAAATTCGCGCAATACGAATGCGGCAACGAAGAATAAGAAAACTTCGTGGATCGTGTGTCATTTTTTCGGCAATGATTTGCTCGTAGAGTGCGATAGCTTTCTTTGGCCATCTTTGGGTTTCTGCTGAATTGGCCTGCAGAAACAGACCCATTTGCTCGTCGCCGCTGGCGTCTGCACCTAGCATCGAATTTAGTAGAAAAAATAAAATTGAGAGAGTTATGGTCAGGGGCGTAGCAATGTGATTTTTCATAGGCGTCCTCAGCTCACTTACGACGTACGCTGGACTCCTGATTATTTTTACCCGTTTTTTTGAAACACAACTCACGCTGATGTAAACAATGTTTGTAGCAATCCGTGCCTTTTAATATTGCTGTATTGTAGTCAGCGCCTGCTTCTTTGAAGCGTCCAAGAGCAAAGTACCGGTCAGCTCTGCCAACATAAGATTCATATTCATCAGGATAAAATTTTATCAGTGCGCTGTAATCGCTGATTGCTTTTTGAGGGTCGCCAATTTGTGTATACAGCTTGGCGCGGTGCAAAAGATCTTCTTCATTTCTAGGATTGTCGCTGAGCATGCTGGAATAATCGTCCAGTGCTGCCTTCAAATTACCCAGACCGGCATTGCATTTAGCTCGTAACGCGCGACCACCGTCATATTTGGGATCCATAGCCAGAATTTTATCCAGATCAGCGATTGCTTCTTTGTATTTAAACAGACTTACATATGTAAATGCACGGCGGTAATGTAAGTCTTTGTCTTTAGCGTCTACTTTGATGGCTTGATTGTTAATGGCTAGTGAATTTCTATAGTCTTCATCGTACATGTAGCATGAGCCCAATGTGTACATAGCACCGGTACATCGGGGATCAAGTGCTACTGCTTCTTTCAGTAAAGCGATAGCGCTGCCGAAATCGCCGTTTTCACTTGCCATAAGGCCGGCGATATATTTGTCGCAAGCTTTCAAGTTGCGCTTGGGATTGTTCTGATAGCTTTTGAAATGCAATCTGTCTGTGCTCGCTTTTGCCAAGCTGTCAGTACAACTTGCTGCAAGTGCGCACAACGTGGTTAAAAGAACTGTGCTCAGTTTAACTACTAAACAATTGGTCGATAGTTTGAAGCAGCCGATTCGCATTTCTCCGATTAAATTGCACTGACCATTAATGCTTCCAGTTCTTCAAGCCTTGGTAAGGACGGCACAGCTCCAGCTTTTGTACAGGCGAGGGAACCGGCAGCACAACCGAATTTGGCGGCTTCCACCAGACTATCACCTTTTGCCAATCTCATTGCCAGCGCTCCACAAAATGCATCGCCGGCTGCAGTTGAATCGACAACCGTTACTTTAAAAGCGTCAACGAAATGCGGCTTATCTGGTTTGCTGCTTTCTAGTATTAGTGCTCCTCTTTCTCCAAGTGTGAGGATTACATTTTTGACACCCATGGTGAGAAGTTTACGAGCACATTGATGTGCCAATTCTGTAGTTGAGGGATTTATACCAGTCAGAAGTTCCGCTTCACTTTCGTTGGGCACCAGCACATCTATATATTGAAAGAGTTCGGCAGGCAAATCAGAGGGAGCAGCCGCCGGTGCCGGGTTTAGAATAACTGTGATGCCTTTTTTGTGCGCCATTTTCGCAGCGGCCAATACTGTATCGACCTGAATTTCCAGCTGTAAAAGCAATATTTTTGACTTATCCATCAAGTGGCTTTTGCTTTCAAGATCTTCTGGTCGTAATGCGTTGTTGGCATTAGGCACAATGACAATGCTATTTTCGCCGGATGTGCCGACCCAGATGTTGGCAATTCCTGTAGTCTCGTTTTTGTCGCTAAACATTCCTTCTATACTTACTTTGTTTTCGCTCAGTGTCTGCAGCAAAATTTGGCCATAAGCATCGTCGCCTACTTTTCCAATCATTGTGACGGCGGCACCGGCGCGAGCGGCGGCTAAGGCCTGGTTATTGCCCTTGCCTCCAGGAAAAGTATCGAATGTTGTGCCTTTCAGGGTTTCGCCTCGTGCAGGCAGACGTGCAACGCGTATGACAATGTCCATGCTGAGACTTCCGACCACAGTTACCTCTGAGTTCATATTTCTCCTTTTCGGGCTGAGGTGAGTATCAGGCGATTTATATTAGCAGACGGTGCTGCTAGACTGTGCTTGCCCTTGAGGATTACTAGACAATGTCGCGAATTATTCGCTTTCACCAGACTGGTTCTGCCGAAGTTCTTCAATTTGACGATCTGCCAGAACCGGAGCCTGCGGCCGATGAAGTGTTGATTCACGTACACGCATTAGGCTTAAACCGCGCTGAGGTGTTACTGCGCCAGGGCCGTTATCTGGAGAAGCCTGTATTGCCTTCACGCATCGGCTACGAAGCCAGTGGCGTGATCGTGGCTCTGGGGGAGGGAGTGCAGGGTTTCAGCGTTGGTGAGAAAGTCAGTACAATACCCTGCTTTTCGCAGACAAAATATGGCGTTTATGGGGAATGGGCCCTGGTGCCTTCTCGTTGCCTGGCTAAGTATCCTGATAATCTCAGCGATGAGCAAGCCGCGGCAATTTGGATGCAATATCTCACCGCCTATGGTGCTCTAATCGAGCTTGGCCGGCTTAAAGAAAATCAGTTTATCCTGATTACTGCCGCCTCCAGTTCTGTAGGCTTCGCCGCTATTCAGATTGCGCGTCAACAAGGCGCTAAAATTATAGCCACTACCCGTGGTATTGCAAAAAAGCAGGCTTTGCTCGATGCCGGTGCCGACTTCGTTATAGTCACCGGCCAGGACAATCTTGTAGATGAGGTGATGCTGGCCACTGGCGGCAAAGGCGCTGATATTATTTTCGATGCTGTGGCCGGACCTTTGTTGCAACAGTTAGCCAGAGCTTCTGCCTACGAAGCTCGCATTTTTATCTACGGCGCACTCAGTCTTGAAACTACTCCATTTCCTTTGCAGCAAGCATTGAAAAAGGGCCTTACAGTGCAGGCGTACACAATGTTTCAGGTGACTGACAACGACGAACGTTTCTCTAGAGGGAAACAGTACATCTATAAAGGTTTAAAAGAAGGCTCACTGTCACCGGTTGTAGATAAAGTCTTTAAGTTCGATCAAATGGTGGCAGCGCACCAATATATGGAATCAAATGAACAGCGCGGCAAAATAGTCGTTAAAGTTCGGTGACTTCGGTGGGCCAGCGTTTTTCCAGCATACCGTCAATAAAACTACCCAGTTTGAAAGACATAGCGTAGAACACTGGTATAGAGAACAAACACAAAATTTCTTCCATGGCGGACCTACGGGGGGAATGGTGAGAGGCGCCCTTTGTGATTCCTTTATATTTCTATCCGATAGTAATTGCGCTACAGTCTGATGTCAAATGTTATTTCTGTTATATACAGCGGAGAATACGAAAGCGTATTCTTACAGCGACAGAAATTGACAAAAAAGCAATGCAGTTGTTAATCGGCGCCGGATGAATAGAATCGTCTGCCTGTCTCGCTCATGGACGTCAGAAGATTAGAAATTTCTCGCTTCGGTTCTGTGGTGGCGTAAATTTTGTTCAGGGTGTCAACTATCCTGGCAATGCCAAAGCTATCGGCATAACGCAGTACACCCCCTCTAAATGGAGGGAAGCCACTACCCACAACCAGAGCCAGATCAAGCTCACGCGGTTTGCGAACGACCTTCTCTTCAAGGCAACGGGCTGCCTCATCCACAATCAC
Organism: Candidatus Obscuribacter sp.; assembly: GCA_021772135.1. GTDB lineage: Bacteria > Cyanobacteriota > Vampirovibrionia > Obscuribacterales > Obscuribacteraceae. Next base: position 26,686 of record JADYXQ010000216.1, on the reverse strand, counting down.
TAAAATCAGTCGGTTCTGAATTTCGGCCATCTGGTCGGAGCTGGCCTTTTCATCACTGATTTTCATTTTTGAAACTGCTGAAAATTCAGGATTGATCTCGAGTTTTTCGCCGCTTTCATCCCAATGGTAGCAACCTGCCCCTGAAATCTTACCCTTGAAACCGGCTGCCGATGTAGTCTTCATCACTTCCGGTGGAGTGAACCGGTCGCCAAACGCTGCATGCAGTTTGTTCGCCACTGAAATGCAGAGCGGCAGGCCAAGTTCGTCAACGAGCGTAAATGGGCCCATAGGCAGACCAAACTGCAGTGCTGCGTCTTCAATCCAATTGAAGGCGAAACCTTCATCAAGCATTCGTGATGCTTCCATCAGATGAGTGGTGAGCAGACGATTGACTAAAAATCCTACGGAGTCTTTGACACTGATTGGCACTTTGCCAAGTCTGGTTAGCAATGCCAGGGCTCTGGCATTAGTGGCGGCATTGGTGCTGGGGTGGCTGATCACTTCTACCAGAGGCATTTTGCCCACCGGATAGAAGAAGTGCAAACCAACAAATCGCTCCGGTTTTTTCAATTCCTGACCGAGTTCAATCAGCTCTAAGGCAGAGGTGTTCGTTACCAGTACACAGTCGTCGGCGACAATATTTTCTACTTCGGCCAGCAATCTTTGTTTGAGCTTGCTGTCTTCAGGCACCGCTTCAATAACCATGTCACAGGGGCTTAAGATAGAAAGTTCGTGCGAGAACTTTATTTCTGCATAATCCGGCTTGTCCGAAGGAGCTCTTCGAAGATGTTCTTCGAAGGCCCGATGAGATTCGGTCATCTCCTGGGCTCGATTTTCTGAGCTGGTTTTTACTATTACATTGATGCCATGGGCAGATGCGATTTTGGCGATGTCCATGCCCATAATGCCACTGCCGATGATGCCCAGAGTTTTGAGTTCCTTGCCGGCTATTTTTTCAGCTGTTCTGGCAGCAGATCTAATCGTAAAGTCCTGGGAGAAAAATAATTGAATCAAATTAGACGAAGTTTTGTCTGACGCCAGGTCGGCAAATGCCCTGGCTTCAAATGCCAACCCTTCGGCTAGCGGGGCGCTTGTCGATAATTGCACCGCTTCGATTGCTTTTATTGGGGCCGGATAGTTGCCTTTTAAACGAATTTTAATAGACCGGGTCATGGTTGCAAAAAGCTTTTTTAGTTTTTCGGGATCTTCGACGGTTAGCGCACGAGCGGGCATTTCGCCTTTAAGAATGGCTAGCGCAGCGGCTTCTGCTTCTTCATGCAAAGATTTGCCGTCAACGACTTTGTCAAGGATGCCCAGTTCAAGAGCCCGTTCGGCAGAGACAATGTCTGAGTTGAGAATGTATTCCAGAGCCACTTTTACCGGTATTAACCGGGGCAGTCTCTGGGTGCCGCCCAGACCAGGAATTAGCCCCAGTCGAACTTCAGGCAAGCCTAAGACAGTGTGGGGCGAGTCGGTGGCAATGCGATAATTTGTGCAGAGTGCGACTTCGAGGCCGCCACCCAGGCATGGACCATTTATGGCTGCTACTGTAGGTTTGCCAAGGTTTTCCAGTTGGTTGAAAACATACTGCCCGTCTAGCGAAAGCTGATGCGCTTGTTCCGTAGATTCAAAACCCATGATCTCGTGAAGGTCTGCGCCCGAGACAAAAGTATCTGGTTTTTTCGAGGCGATAACCAAAGCCTTAATCTCTTGATCTGCTTTGATTGCCTGAATCAGTTCGCGCAGTTCCACCATGGCACTGTTGCCCAGCACGTTGACTTTGCCGGCGCAATCGAACCAGAGAATCGCTACGCCGGAAGGCAATTTTTCAATTTTGAGGTCGCGTTGATGTTTCAGCGTTTTTAAGGTAGGAGCTTCCGCCGAGTCGTCCTTTTGTGCGGCATCAACTGCCTTTTCAGATGTCGGCTGATTCAAATTGGGTCCCCTCAATACACAAATTAGGTTTGCAGTTTATAGCCAAAGGTCATGGCTTCTGAAAGTAGTTGCTCCGGCAAAATGTGAGCTTCTACAGCTCCCTTGCCGATTGCTCTAATCTCAGACAAGAGGCTTTCCGCTTCTTCGACATATATTTGGTCAGCAATTTTGTAACCGCCAAAAGGTTGGCCTAGCTTGATGAAAACGAGAATATCAGGTTGTGAGCCATCTTCACTTTCTGAGAATGTCAGACAGCCGGTCTCCCCTGATACGGAAATAGAAATAAGAGTGGTGTCAAAGTAATCGAGCAATGTTTTTTCTTTGTCTTTAGCAACAGGGCAGCCAAGAAAAAGTGCCGACATGGCTAGCACTACATCTGGTGGCAATTCATAAACTTGCAAAAAAGTATCTGCTTCACCAATATCTGCCTTCATTTGTTTCATAGCCTTCTCGACGGCAAAGGTTTCTTGAGCATCCTTGCGGCCGTAGATTGCTCCTGCCACTCTTCCTTCAAAAAGCAACATGGCTGAACGCGACTTCTGCACTTCAGAACGCACTTTAACGCAGCCGGTAAAGTTGGCCAGTTCAAGCTCAGTCAGCAACATTGAAGTGTCGGCTACCGAGCTGTTCAATTCGCGAAATAATTTGCCTGAAACAGCCGGCATAATTAAGTCGATGGCACGTCGCAATTTTTGGGTGCTCGGATATGAATCGACCCAGATGGCAAAAGCATTGTCTTCATCAGATGCAGTGCTGTGTTGCACGCGCTCGGTGGTGCCGAGCATGAAGGCGAAGGTCATGAGCGCCCGGTTATTATGCATGCAAACAAAAGTTGCAGGAACGGTCTGGCCAATTTTTAAAGGTTCGATACTGGGAAGAAAAGCTTTGATTTGCGGATGGTCTGCGTCATCGTGAGGCTCTGCTGAAGGTGGCAATCCGGAGCCCACCACCACTGCGTTGTAACCGCCGGGCTCTGCACTTTCGATTTTGCACATGACACTCTGACCGGGACGATAAATAGTAGTGCTGTTATCTGTCATGAAGATGCGACCGTAGACCACACATAGAAGGGAGCGACTTTCCTACCTCTTACAAAGATGTAGTTTATCATTACCAAATGAACAGCGTCGGCCGCCTAGGCCTTTTAGCAATTATCACCTGCGCGGCCTTGACAAGCTGCGCCTTGCCCAGCGCGCCACCTGCAGGATCCACGGTGATCGTCTCCGGGGCGCAAGGGCCAGAGCGAGTAAGCGCCGCCGACATTGCAGAGATTGCCAAGAATGTTGACCTGGGTTTTGAAGACGGCTGGATCGCTGGTCGTGAAGCTCGGGTGTTCAAATCACCTTACAAAACTTTGTCTGCTCCCGATAAAGCTGATTTTGCCATTGCTTATCACGACTGGCTTGAACCGCTCCATCAAGATCTTGGTAATAATTTGGCCACTTACGTGCCTTATAAAAAACGTGCACAATTTGCCAGAAAGTACTGGGAAAATTCTTCATCAGCCGCTCTATTCAAGAAAGTTATTGAGAAATATCAAGTCGCCTGGATTCATGAATCTTTGTTGGATGGATCTGAGCTCTGGTGGCGCGCCGCTGAAAAACGCTTTGGCAATAGAATCGATTCGGTGTTGGCTCTTGTGCATGATACCGAGCAGAATATGGTGTCAAAATACATGGAAGATGAAAGAAACGAAGGCACCTTTTCTGGACAAATGTCAGACAAGACGGTCAAGCCATTAGCCAAGTCAGATGTGAAAGAGAGTAAGTAAATGGCTGACAATCAGCTGGATATCGCTAAAAGAAATGCCGAGCGTGCCGAGCAAGAACTGCTTTTTCAAAAAAGGCTGGCGGAGCTGCAAGCACGCAATAATCAGTTTCCTTGGAATATGAAAGAGCAGCCGAATTTCGAAATTCCGGCGGAGCAGTCTAAACTTTTTGCCGACAGATACATCGAAGACCCTTCACTCAGTGATGATGAAGTAGAAAGGCGTGCGCTCCTTGACCTTAACTCTTTTAATTTCTGGTCTTTTTATAAACGCCTTAATTACGAAGCTCGTCGGGCGGGCAGGTATAAGCGGCCTCTGTCGCTGGTTTTCGTTACTGTAGATAAACTCGCCAGCATTGTTGAAAGGTACGGTTTGCAGGGCGAGAATGCGGTCATTCTTGGCTCAGGTCGTGGTTTACTTGGCTGTGTACGCGATGTCGACATTGCCGGCCGTTGTCGCGACGATTGCTTTGGCGTGATACTGCCTGAGACACCAAGAAATGGTGCAGAAATTGCCGCTGAACGCATACGCACCCGTATGGAAAATTTAGCTGTTGATTTTAAGGGCGATCAAATTTTACTTACCGTCACTGTAGGCGGTGCCAGTATGGATGATGTTATCGATAAGCCCGATCAATTGATTGCCGCTGCTGTAGAAACACTGCAAGTAGGCATTAAATCAGGCGGAAATAGCGTCAATTTTCCGGTTAGTGACTAGCGATTATTCGGCTTTACCCAGCACCGCTATTTTGGCCTTAGCTTTTTCAACACGCGGGTCTTGCACGGGCGCTAATTTGATGAAAGTGGTCAATTCCGATTTAGCCCCCTGGGGGTCGCCTAACTTTTCCATTGTGCTGGCCAGTAAGAAGTGAGCGTCAAGGTTTTTTGGATCGATGGCGGTTGTCTCTTCGTAAACCTTTTTAGCGGCGTCGGCGTCACCTTTGAGAAGCAGTGCAGAACCCAGGTTTAAGCGTGCTGAAATCAGCTGCGGATCTAATTTGACGGCCTCTTTGGCATGGGCAAATGATTGGCTGACGTTACCCGAGCGGGCAAAGGCATAACTTAAGCGATCGTGCATCTGGGCAGAGTTGGGAAATAGATAGATTGCTTGCTCTAACAAATTGATGGCATTGTCGAAATTACCGGCGGCTACGCATTTATTGGCCAGGGCGCCCAAAATCACTTTGTCTTTAGGATTAAGCTGGTAAGCCAGCTCCAGCTCTTTAATACTTAGCTCTTCTTGTCCGAGTTTGTTTAACACCCGGGCGTAGTTAGCGTGGAACAGCGCATCATTTGGTTTAAGGGTAATTGCTCTTTTGTATTGCTCAGCAGCAGCACTCCAGTCGCCTTTTATTGTCAGCACAGCGCCATAATCGGCAATGGCATCAGCGTAATCAGGATCTGTTTCTATGGCGGCCTTATATTCGGCTATGGCGCCGTCAAAATTGCCTTCGCCGACAAAGTTGTTGGCTTTCAAATAATGAGCCTCGGCGGCCACAAAAGCCATGACATTTTCAGGAATTTCTTTGATTCGCTCTTTGGTTGGTGCACCAAGGACGATATCATTGCCCACCCAGTCAGATTTCATCACTGGTGTTTGCTTCTTAGAAGTAGCGCTGCCTGCGCTGGTCTCTTGTTCCGTCAGCTCTCTGGCTTTCTGAAAGGCAGTGGTAAGGGGTGCCATGCCGTCATCTGCTTTCAGCGCCTTGATCAAATTTGAAGAAAAGGCACTACCCCAGGTCATTTGATCTGGTTTGCTAGATGTCAAAATTATGTAGCCCTTGCCCAGGTTTATCTTGCTTGCGTCTACGTTGGCTCTTGGCGAGGTGGTTTTAGCGCCTTCCGTCAGTTCTGCCGCTCCGCTGTAAGGTGCTTCCAATACCATGACGATACGATCGGTGTTGACGTTTTCCTTCAGTGTTTTCATCAATGATTGCATTGAAATACATGTGGAATAGACGTTATCTAAAGCGCAATCATAAGCGCTTAAATAAGTGGTACCGTCAGTGGTGGGAAAACCGTGGGTTGATATAAAGACCACCACCAGATCATCCGGGCCGGCCAGGCTGCCGAGCCAGCCCTTGCCGATATTATTAATGATATTTTGTCTGGTGGCCTCTGAGTTAATCAGAGTTTTAACGTGAGTTTCAGGAAAGCGACCGGCGTTTTCATCTTTGAGGTAATTGGCAAAATCTTTTGCCGCCACATCCATTTTTGCGTCTGCTGCATCTAGTCTGCGTTCTCTAAATTTGGCAGTACCAATTACTACTGCCCATTTCTGTTTGATAGGTCGGTTGCCGGCTGTGGCATGAGGGTCGAGGTCTTGAATCTTTGTCCACTGTACGCCTGAGGCCGGTGCTTTGTTCAAATCAGGAGTTGGGGCCTCGGCGGCCAGAGTGGGAGTGGAAGCTGATAGTATCAAGTATGCGGCCAGGGCCGCGTTCAAACAACGAGTCAACAAACAAAACTTCAATTGCAATCTCCCGCTCTTTTACTGGTGGGCCAGAGCCACGTCTACCGCCATCAACCCACTGGGGTCATTGAAGCTTACTTTTACTAAACTACCCGACATGATCGTGGTGCTGCGAGCCATTTTCTCTTGACCGGGCACTTGATCAGGAAGGAACACTGGAGTGGGATCGTCCCATGATAATTGCATGCGGGTGGGCACCAGATCTTTAGCACCGGACATATCGTCAGAGACATAAGCGGTGAGATATTCAGGCGGATTAAGAGCGGCCTCGTCGGCGATTTTCTTGGTGGAATAAAGCAGACTGATTTTTTCAATGCCTGGATTGTGATCGAAGGTCAACCAGTCTTTAGGCAATGGATAGTCGACTTTGGCTTTGAGCTGATTGTCTTTGCCCGTGTCTTTGGACGGGAACAAGATGGCTTTTTTACCGCTGCTGCTTTGTTTCATCAAGATATAAGCGAAGCCGTCTTTGTCTGGAATGACATGGAAGCGAATTGAGTCACCAGATTTGAAAGCCATTTTATTGTTGCAGCGGAAAATCTTGCCGCCGCGGTTGAGTTCGATCCAGTAAGACATGCCGGTGCTTTCAGCAGAGACTTTAACTGGGTTGTGAGCAGGCTCCACTACTGGAGCGGCTGGCTTAAGCGACTTGACAGTGACAGCCGGTGCTAGTACCACAACATCTTCTTCTTTTTTGCCGGTCTTAACTGCAATCTCTTCAGTAGGTTCTTCCACGCCTTTAGCGAGAACTTTTTTGTCTATCCATTTATTGACGAAGCTCAAATCGTCTTTGCTGAACTGGCCGATTTCAAAAATCAAGTGTTCAGCAGAGTTCGACATAACTTTGTCTTTGTTGGGAGTGGCCAAACTGTCGAACAGTTTAAAAGTAGCAACAGGTCTCACTAATTTATCGTTAGAACCCATAATGAAAAGTACAGGCGTTTCTTTGATTAAGGCCGCTTGAGCAATGTTGCCATCCATGAATTTCTGGAAGGCCTTAAGTTCGTTTGGGCTCAGTTTTGTGCGGCAAAGCGGGTCGTTGAGCCAGCGCGTTCTTAATTCACTTTTTTGCGTCGCCTTACCAACTACCATCGGGCCGATATCCATAGGTTTATCGAAACCATTAAAAATGGCATGAGCACCGACGTGCAGAGTGACGTCGTTGAAGCGGTCGCCCGATGGTACCGATGAAATCAAGCCGTCAATTAGTTCTGGATACATGGCTGTTGCGTGGATGCCGATTCCTCCACCCATAGACTCACCCAGCATAATTACGGGAAGACCTGGATGAGCTTTGCGAATTTCGAGTAGGGCTCTTTTGATATCACTGAGCGAACCATCGAAATCAATCAACGCATTTTTTTCTTTAGGAATCCAGGAGCCAAAACCACGCATGTCGATAGCGTAAGTAATGATGCCTTTTTTAGCCATCTCTCGGCCGAATTCTTCGTAAACGCCTTTGTGGAGCCCCAGCCCGTGAATGCATAGAAGCACTGCTCTGGGAGTGGAGACTTCGTCTATCCAGCGAATGCAAGGCACTTTGTCCAGTTTTTGTGTGCTGCCGGTAGCCACCGTGGCTCCGGGAAAGGCAGAGGCTGGATATTGCGCAGCTGGGCTGACCGCGGGAGAGTAATGACTGATGGTGTTTTCAGAGCGAAACATATCGTAGTTATCACCGGCGTTCTGGGCCTGTGCTCCGTTAGCCTGGCTGAAAATTACAGCGGCTAGAGCCAAAAAAGAGTTTGTTTTTTTCATCACTTTCACTTAGACAGAGTCCTAACAAGTCACCTACCGAGGCTACCGCCAAATTAGGAGTAAGCGCAAAAAACTAAATGAGCCCCGGTGCTAAGGCAGGGCATCATTATATATGTTTGGCCTGTGAACCGGCCGGAGCTTAGCTGACCTTTATTTTGCCGCTCCGGCTTCTTCTTCAGCGTCAGCGCTGTCTTCAGCTTTGGCGGCATGATTGCCGTTTGCGCCGTCTGGCTCAGTTTTTGGCGCTTCAGCGTCAGCTTCGTCGCCCTCAGCCTTAGATTCGTCACCTTCGGACTTAGATTCGTCGTCTGCTTGAGCTTCGTCGCCATAGGCCTTGGCTTCACCGTCAGCTTTGGCTTCTTCGCCCTCACCAGCGGCGGCTTCGGCCGCTTGCTTCTGTTTATATTCGTTGCCTTCCTGGTCCATGATGACAACGTGTCCGCGTAGCTCGTTCATGGTTTCTCTGATTTCGCTTTCTTCGGCTTCTGCTGCCACTTGACCGCGCAATTTGCCGATGATGTCTTCGGCTTTAGCTTTAGACGCATCGGTTAAACCTTTACCCAGGTCTTGCATCTGGCGTTCGATGGTGTAGATAAGGCCGTCGACTTCGTTGCGCAGGTCGGCCATGGCCTTGATTTTTTTGTCGCCTTCAGCATTCTCAGCCGCTTCTTTAACCATACGTTCAATATCGTCTTTAGTCAGGTTGGTGCTGGCGGTAATGGTGACGTTCTGTTCTTTACCGGTGCCCAGATCTTTAGCTGTCACTTTAACGATGCCGCTGGCGTCGATATCGAATGATACTTCGATGCGCGAGGCGCCTCGGGCACCAGGGGCAATGCCATCAAGTCTGAAATTACCAAGCTTTTTGTTATCCCGAGCCATGGCCCGCTCACCCTGGAAGATGTAGATGTCTACAGCAGTCTGATTGTCTTCAGCAGTTGAGCAGAGCTGAGTTTTGTGGCAAGGAATAGTGGTGTTGCGCTCTACCAATTTGGCAAAGACACCGCCCATGGTCTCGATACCGAGTGAGAGTGGGGTGACGTCTAATAGTACGAGGTCAGTTACTTCACCGGAGAGCACGCCGGCTTGCAGCGCGGCTCCAACTGCCACTACTTCGTCAGGGTTGACGCTTTGATTTGGCTCTTTGCCGCCTGTCAGACTTTTAACAAGATCCTTTACGGCCGGTATGCGGGTCGATCCGCCGACAAGCACCACTTCGTCAATTTCGTTATAAGTTAGTTTGGCATCTGACATGGCCTGTTCGATTGGCTGTTTGCAACGCTCAACCAGAGTGTGAGTCAATTCGTTAAAACGCGAACGAGTCAATTTCATTTCAAGGTGCTTCGGTCCTTGATCGTTGGCGGTAATAAAAGGCAGTGAAATAACAGTTTCAGTTACTGATGAAAGTTCAATTTTGGCTTTCTCTGCCGCTTCAGTTAAACGTTGCAAAGCTTGTGGGTCTTTGCGCAAATCAATTGATTCGCTATTTTGAAATTCGGTGGCAATCCACTGTACAAGCGCGTGGTCGAAATCGTCGCCGCCCAGGTGCGTATCGCCTGAGGTTGACTTAACTTCAATTAGACCGTCGCTCACTTCGAGAATCGAGACATCGAAGGTGCCGCCACCGAGGTCGAATACGAGAATGGTTTCGTCTTTGCCTTTTTTCTCAACACCGTATGCCAGAGCTGCTGCCGTGGGTTCGTTGATGATGCGCAAAACTTCCAGCCCGGCAATGGTACCTGAGTTTTTAGTTGATTGTCTTTGTGAATCGTTGAAATAAGCAGGTACTGTAATTACGGCGCTGTCTACTTTCTCGCCCAGATATTTTTCAGCGTCTTCTTTTAATTTGCGCAGAATCATGGCTGAAATTTCTTCAGGTGTATATTCTTTGTCTGAAATAATTACGCGTACACCGCCGTCTGGTGACTCTTTAACTTTGTAGGAGACGATTTTGCATTCTTCTGATACTTCGTTAAAGCGTCTGCCGATGAAGCGCTTTATCGAATAGATCGTGTTGACCGGGTTGACTACTGCCTGTCTGCGGGCCAAAAGTCCGACTAGACGTTCACCGGTTTTGTTAAAGGCAACCACTGAAGGAGTGGTGCGTCCGCCTTCAGAGTTGGCGATGACGGTGGCGCGGCCACCCTCCATCACTGCAACGACAGAGTTAGTTGTTCCGAGATCGATTCCGACTGTTTTTGCCATGGTTTTTTCGCGGTTCCTAAGAAACGGTTTTAATACTGGTATAGATTAGCAGAGGCTACAACTCATTCCTGGCTCGCTATAAGACTTAGTGCCAGACTGTAACTTTCTTTAGTGCAAATAGTTTAAATTTGGAATAGAATTGCTACGGCAGTCAAGTAGTAGGCCCATTTGTAGTGACAGTGGGCGGTTGTGAGGGATTCAAAATGGACGAACAAGGCGAGCAAGCGCCGGAGACAAGGCCAGGCAAGCGGGCCGGTCGCATGACCCATAGCGAGCTGAAAACCCTGAAAACGGTCCAGACTAAAGAAGAAGGTCCCGTTGTGCAGATGGTCAAAGGCGTGCAGGGTTTCTGGGCCGCAATATTCGGCACTTTCGCCAGCATTTTGCCGACCAAAAAACATTCTTCTTGCTCTGTGAACGGCCATGTTTTCCCTAAAGGTACGTGGGACGGTGAGTTTCCCCGTTGCACCCATTGTGGCGAGCAAATTACCACCGCCGATCAGTTTGGCGGGCGCAGATAAATTGGTTGACTGACCGGCTCAACAGCTATACCATACGTATCTATGTAATTGTCCTTTGAGCAACCGGTAATCCTTCGCTAGTGTTGAAGTCTGCAAAAAAAACAGTAGTGATTGGTGTGAGAGACTTCGCTATGCCCTGTCCACGTACAGGCAGCATCGAGGTCAACAGCGGTTATGGGCAATTATTCGGCGGGCCACTGGCTCTGGCTGCTGAAGGTCGCCAGTTGCACGGCAAGATTCAAAAAGAGCGTCAGCGTCTGTTTCCCATTTACAAGGCCGAAGCCAAGTCGGCTCATAAATTCGAAGGCGCTAATTATATTTTTAGTGTGGCCGGTCGCATTGACGGTTTTGTCGATGGTCTGATTCCAGAGATAGAAGAAATCAAAAGCTCTACCTCTCCAGTTGAGCTACTGCAAAAATTGGCCGCAGATCATGAGCATCCGTATTGTTTGCAATTGGCCACATATGCGTACATTTTATATCTTGAGCGACAAATGGTGCCGCGCACCAGATTTCTGGTTACATCAAATACTTTTGATAAAGTAGATGTGCTTGAATACGATTTTCAAGTTCCTCTCTATGAAAAATGGCTGGCGCTGCGCCTGGCAGAGCTTGAAGATGAAGTCAGAGCCGAGGAAGACGCTCGAGCTCGGCGAATGGATCTGGCTGAACGGTTGGTATTTCCATTCACTAAATTGCGTTTGGGCCAAAAAGAATTAGTTGATGAGCTGGCCAGAGATATTGAGAGCAAGCATCAGGTTTTGGTGCAGGCTCCCACCGGCCTCGGTAAAACTATAGGCGTCATCTTTCCACTATTGCAAGACAGCCTGCGCCGTGGTCAAAAACTTGTCTACGTCACTCCCAAAAACAGTCAGCATTCTGTAGCGCAAGAAGCAATAACCAGACTGCAGGAGGGTGGTGCCCCGATTAAGGCATTGACGCTCAATGCCAAAGCAAAAATGTGTTTAAAAGAAGAAGTTATTTGCAATCCGGGATATTGCGAGTACGCCCGCGACTATTATGAAAAAATGAGCGAGCATAAAGTTGTTGAGAAAATGGCTGAAATGAACAGCCTCACTGCCGATGCATTCAAAGAAATAGGACAACAGTATCAAGTTTGCCCCTTTGAGGCCTCACTAGATGCGGTGGCAGCGGCAGATGTAGTGATCGGCGATTATAATTATGTTTTCTCTCCGCGCAATACACTGGGAAGATTTACTTACAGCCTCAGTAAAACAGCGCAAAAGCCTAATTTGGTCATTGACGAAGCGCATAATTTGCCTCAGCGCGCAGTCGATTATTACAGTAAAAGTTTAAATTCAGCAGTGATTGCGAACCTCGCCCTTGAGCTGGCATCATTGCCATTTGATCAGGTGGTAGAAGCTAGAGCTGTGGTCTCTAAAATTCAGTTTGTGATTGCCAACGTTGGTCGCATGGTCGGATATAAAGAATCGCGCATCACCATTTCGCGTGATCTTTTTGGCGAGGCCCTGCCGGCTTTGCAAGACCTGGTGGTTCGTAGAATCGCCAGCAAGGCCGCTGACAGCAGCCCGGGGTCAGATCCGCTGATGGCGATCATGCACTATTTTAACGATTTTATTGATGCTGTTGATTATGAAGGTGATGAATTTTTCCACCTTTATACGCGCAATAAATTGCGCGATGGCACCATCGATGAAGCGCTGAAAGTTGTTTGCTGCGATGCGTCGGCCAAACTCAAAATGGCCCATAAAGAGTTTTCTCACGTAGTGGCATTTTCTGCCACGATCAAGCCATTTGATTATTTTGCTCAACTCTCCGGGCTGGATGACCCTGAGCTTTCTAAACGTGAGTATACAAGCCCTTTTCCTAAAGAGCATCGCAAGCTGCTTGTTATTCCTCAAGTATCGACAAAATATTCTGATCGGCAGAGAAATTTTGGCAAAATTGCCGATGGTATCGCCCGCATTGTGCAAGTCAAGCCTGGCAATTATTTTGTTTTCTTCCCCAGTTTTGCTTTTCTTGGCAGTGTGCACGATCTCATTAAAGAAAAATTGCCTAATTCTGTTTTACTGCTTAAACAAGATAGTGAAATTACTCAGGCTAAAGCCAAAAGTATTATGGAATCACTGGCTAAATCAGACTCGCCGACACTAGTATTTGCCGTACAGGGTGGGGTTTTTGCCGAAGGAGTAGATTATCCGGGCGAAATGATTATTGGTGCGATTATTGTGGGGCCGGGTCTGCCTAATTTCAATTTTGAAAGAGAGCAAATTCGACAATATTACGATAAACGCTATGGCAATGGTTTCGATTATGCCTATGTATATCCGGCCATGGCTAAAGTAATTCAAGCGGCAGGCAGGGTAATTCGCTCAGGCGATGACCGCGGTTTGATTGTGCTTATGGACCAGCGCTTTATTCAGAAGCAATATGCCGATTCAATGCCCGCCGATTGGTTCGATAAACAGGTCAGTGAGCTAGTATCAGCCAGCATCATTGCAGATATTCATTCGTTTTGGCAAAGTCAAGATCTAGCGACTACAGAGCGAGTTTTAAGTGAAACTAGCTGAAGAGAAAGTTCTATTTTTAGATTGCCAGACCACTGGTGCCACTCCAAAAACAGCGCATGTGCTTGAACTAGGCTGGTCGTTGAGTGGAGTTAGCGATTCAAAGCCTACAATAGTAAATCGGATTTTACTTCTGCCCGACGATCAAGAATTACCCTTGCGTATTCAGCGCATTACCGGCATTACAGCTGCTGATATGGCCACAGCCCACAGACCGGCAGATGTGGTGGCAGAGTTGATGGGGCAAATCGGTGAGGGTCCATTTGGACCCGTTAGATTTGTGGTGGCACATTACGCACAGTTTGAAGAAAGTTTTGTTGGGCAACTTTTTGCCGATCATGCGGTGGACGCACCATTTAAGTTTATTTGCACCTGTCAGATTGCTAAAAGGCTTTATCCTGATTTACCATCACGTGCTATCCGGGCGTTGGGTGGCTATTTCGGCTTGAGCCTTTCTGAAATGAAACGATCATCCTGTCACGTGGAAGCAACATTCTTTATCTGGCAGAGATTGCTGTCAGATTTGTCGGCGCTGGGCATTGAAGATAGCGATCAGTTGCTAGAGTGGTTGAGTAAGCCGCTGGTTAAAACTCAAGCTAAGAAAAATGCCTTTGCCATTCCGATGGAAAGACTGAAGCGGCTTGATCTGCCCGACCGGCCAGGCATCTATCGCATGCTTAATGCCGAAGGCAAAATTCTCTATGTGGGCAAAGCCACTTCGTTAAAAAGCCGTGTCAACAGCTATTTTCGTGGACGCAAAGGTAAAGATTCGAAAACCAAAGAGCTAATCAGCCAGATTTATGATGTGGCGGTGATAGTTGTGGCCACTCCGCTTGAGGCCGCTCTACTCGAAACCGATCTGATTAAACAACATGACCCGCCCTACAACAGGGCCTTGCGTGAGCGCGGCCGCTTCCTTAGCTTTTATAATCATGATTTTACTGAAAGCTCACTTAACCAGAATGCCAACTTTAAATTTGGCCCTTTTGTCAGCGATCAGTTTAAACCGCTGCTAGATTTATTGCAGGCTTTGCAGAGCGGCTCTCGGCCGCCCGAGTTATTCTGGGGTCTGGTGGGAGAAGAGGTTATTGGCGCTGCTTTCGCACTATTTTTACAAAATAAAATGCTTGTCGATTATTCTCTCCAACAAATGACTGCGAGAAAGTTTCTGGCACTGGGCATGGTGCTTCTCCGTGCCGAAGTCAATGGCTTACGCGCTCTTAAACGTGAAGAAGAGCAACTGCTGAGATTGTTAGCACTTCAATCTCAGTTGGTCGATGGCACAGAAAGTCAGTTGGCACTGGTGCAACCGGAGGGCCAGCCAGATGAGCAGCCAGATGACCAGGCAGACGAAGACGACGAAGAGCGCGAACTAGATGAAAATGATGTTCTGGAGATGATCTATGGCATTTTAATGCGTAGCGCGAAGATGCATTTGCAGGCGAAAAAGCTAACAATTTTGTTGAACAGTGGAATTGAATTTTTTGACGGTGAGCGCCGCAGTTTAACCTTTCGTAGAGGAAGCTTAGTAGCGGCTGACTATCAATGTAGGTCTGTCGACAGTGATTGTTCATGGAGCGGGCTCGATATAAACACCTATGATCGCATGCGAGTATTGCTGACTGAATTGGCCCGCGTGTCGTCTAAAAATCAGGTATCTTCTAACGGCCAGGTAACGATCGTCAGCCCATTTCAAGCCAGCGAGAAGACGTTGCTAGATCGCCATATCGACCTAATGAGTAAGCTTAGCCCTAGACGTTGACCAGCAAAATCTTCATTTTTGTCTCATTTTTCAAAGCGTGGCTATGGCCCCTGAGCGGGTATAGAAAGCTTGGTGAAGGTGCAGAGGAAGAAGTTATGTTTGCCAACCGTTGCAGAATTTATCAGCTGATTGTGACTACCGTTTCTCTGGCCAGTCTTGCATCTGCGCCCGCTGCGACGGCACAGGTCGCCGGGGCAAATCAGAGTATTTATCGCGACGAACAACAAATGCTTGGTACTGACCAGGCCATGATTAATCAATATCAGACTTCTGAAACATCGGCTGAGAACAAACTGGCTGCGGAGCAGGCGAAAACCAATGCCTACAGACTATATGCTCAAGAGCGTATTGCTCAACTCGAGCAAAATAAAAGCAAATCACCATCGCTAGCCGGTTCCAAGGCTGGTGAAATGAGGGTCTTACAGCAATGGTTAATGCAAGACAATGCTTATCGCGCTAAACAACAGGCTTATATCGACCAGTTAGACCAGTGCATCAGCAATTTGCGCACCAGTCAAACCAACACACTAGCTAATTTGAACACTGATATTAATTCTATGCGCCAGGGTGTGCAAGATGGCAAAGATCAGCAAAAATTTGAAAATCAGATGCAGATGAATCAGTTTAACGAACTAAAGAGTGAAATGGGTGCCTGTTCTTGGGGTGATACGCCGAGAGATGGTACGTACAACTCGGTGGGTGGCTACGGCTTCAATGGAGGCTATGGTTACAGCATGGGGGGAGGACGCCGCTGGCTCGGTGGCGGTCGAGGTTATTAAATATTGTCTGAAGCAGATACTAATGAAAAGAAGAAAGATAATACCGATGCTGGTGGCGACCTACCTGGCTCGCCCTCAGGTTATTCATTCTTTGTAAACGAACCAGGCAATGCTGCTTATACATTTGGTATGGATACATCTCCGCCAGATTGGTTCCATACTATGACTTCCGGCATTAGTGTTTCTGCTCCGGCTCAAACTTCCGGTTCTCAAACTTCTGCTTCTGCGTCGACTGCTCCAGTGTCGCCTTCATCAGGACAAAATAGCGGCCAGGCTAACATTGCTCAAGATGTGATGTTTTCTCAGGGCGTTACCATATCGCAAAACGCGGCGCCTACGCAGGAAGCAAAAGTTTTTGAGAATACTTTTGACTGGCAGCACACAAGTGTGGCTGAAAACGCCACCTATTCAGCAATGGCACATGTTACTCAAGATGCGTTCAATTCGCCACATACAAGTGTGTCCCAAAATGCCAGTTATTCGCAACAGGCTTCGGTGGCTCAAGACGCTTTTGCTACACAGCAATCTAGCGTGCAAGCCAGCGTTGCTCAAAATGCTTTTTCTCTTGAAGATGCCAGCGTCTCTCAAGATGCCTTCAAATTGCCTGAAGCTGCACCTTTAGCGCAAACAGTTAACTCGGGCAGCACCGTAAAAAGTGCACCAGATTTACGTGATTGGGGAGTGGTGCCGCCCGGGGAGCCAGTTTATGATTCCAATCTTTCTGATGCTAATTATTCTGACGCTGAAGGCTGGCCCAAGCCACGTGGGGCGAAAAGACCCCGTGAAGTAACTACCGCCCCACTGCACTTATCGGCTGATAAACGGTTTGCCAAGCTAGCTCTCACACCTGAGTTGACTGCCACCATCGATCGAATTTATACACTGGTTGACCTCGATTTTAATGGCTATGTTGATTTCTTTGAACTTTCATCGGTACTGGAAAGCGATCATCTGAGCGAGTCAGAAAAAGGCTTTGTTCGTCTTATTTATGCAGTGGGATGTAAGGTTTTGGCAGAGCGGCCCGCCCTTTCTGACGGTACGGTGCCGGCATTAACGAAACAAGATTTTACGCTCGCTTTTGCCTTTCAAGTAGCCAGCACCATGGGCAATACTGAGGCAATTAGCAAAGGTATTCTTCAAAGCGGGCAGAGTACGAAAACCGGCCAATTTACCGAGTTTAAGCCCACACTTTATGCCGACCTTGATTATCCACTGGTTTCAATTAAACCAGCCGCTGTCAGGCTAGGCACTATGGGTGATGCCTATTTCGCCGCTGGGGTGGGTTCCCTGGCTGAAACTCGGCCGCGTGCCATGATGCGCATTATTTGCGAAAATCTTGATCATAGTTTTTCCATTAGCTTTCCTGGGGCTCAGGGTAAGCCACTAGAGGTGATGCCGCCTCGTCCGGAAGAGATGCTGCGTTATGCGCTGGCGGCCAAATATGGCTTCTGGTTTCCTTTGTTGGAGAAGGCCAACGGTATCTATATGGCTCAGACCAATAGATTGGGCGCAAAGCTGGTAGACCAGCGCAACGAGTCATTTTCTCGCGCCGCTCAAGTGATTGAAACCTTAACCGGTGCCACTACGGGCACACTGGTTACAGCTGATTGTTTGCCCGCAGATTTATTGCGGAAAATTGCTGACCTGACTGGTAAAAAACAGCTCGTGATCGCAGTTTCTTCTGATTTTGTTCCGGATGCTTCTGCTTTCGTGGGCACATCTCCCATTGCTAATAAGCCTTATCCGCTCACCGGTATAGATGTGCAGCGTGGCCAGGTTTTTCTCGCCAGTGTGTACGGCCAAACGCAAAGCGCGCTTGGTGACGAGCCGATGCAATTTAGCACCGAGCAATTTTTACGCTTTTTCAAAGTTGTTTATTATGAAGAAGATAGCGAGTCAGGGTCGAAGGTCTCTCATTTAATGCGCACTAAAAAGAAAACCAGTGCCGGCGGCAATCCATGGAAGAATGCTTGATTGCCAATTCCGAACATCAGGATTTGTAGTTACCGAATTCTTTGATCAAGTCGGCTACCGCAGCTTTAAGCTCTTTGCCCGCTGTCAGTTCGGCAATTTTCTTATCTTGCTTAAATGTTGTCAGGGCAAATTCTGCTTTTTGCCTGGCCCTGTCGTTTGGATGGGCTTGGGAGACAAAATAAAGGGGCGGGATGCTTACAGGTTTTTGTTCTTTGACCAACTGCTCGATTACTATGCTGACTGCTTGATAATCTTCATTTTTCAGCCCAGCTATCAATGCTTTGAAAAGCATATGATCGATTTTATTGAAAATGCCTTTGGTGGCTGTAGAGACCAGATCGGCTACTGAATTAAACTGAGCACCATAATCACTCAAAATGGGCACCTTATGAAAGCTGTTAAACTGTCGGGGCTAAACAATAGATAGCTGCCATTATGTCATGGGTTGATAAGCTTGAGAAGTAAATCACTGCTGCCGGCGTCTGTGAGCCTGCTTTTGTGGCTTGCCGGTGCCAACGCGTGGGCTTCTCATGATAGTTTTCTCTTTGGTGAACAAGAGAAAATTACTACCTGGGACGGTGCCCTTAAAGCTTCCGACCTGGGCATCGCTAGCTTGATTAACAGCGGTTGGCAAGCCAATTTAAACCAAGTGTTAGTCGATCAATATCTTGCACGCACTGTACTTAATCAACTTGCTCCTGACTCAAAATCGCTCAAACAAATCGATAAGGTCAGCAGGGCCGCCGAGGTTCAGTTGCTGACAAAGTTTTCTAATCATCGTTTGGCCCGGGCCGAAAAGATATTGCAATTACATACACTGGCGAGAGCCCAGCAGTTTGACCGGGCTCGCAATCAGCTTATCGCTCTGATTGATTTTCAGCAGTCATCGACAGCAAAAGAGCCTGACAATAAAAAGTCTGACAAAAAGCAGCCTGACAGAAAGCAGAAGAGCACTGCCAAGGCAAAGCTCTCTGTCTCTGCCGCCTATCAGCTAGCAATGAAATTGGCTAATGATTTAAAAAACAGTGAACCCGAAAACAGCCGCTCTTTATTGACCTCATTAAACCTGCTTGCACAGTCAGGTGCTAAAGTGAAATCTATGAAGCCTCTCGATTTGGATATCGGCCAGAATGTTGATGTGGAGGCAGAAAGTCTCTATTCAGACGGTGTAGTACTGTTTAAGGCGGGGCAATTTGAGAAGGCCGAAGCAAAGTTGCGACAGGCTTTGACTGCTTATGAGCAGTCTGGCGGTGAGCAGCGCAAGCTGCAAGAGCGCGAAACCAGACTGGCACTGGCTCAGAGCTTAAGCGGCCTTGACCGTCGTGAAGAGGCTTTGCAGCATTTTAGTGCCGTCATTGAAAATCTAAAACAGTCCCCGCTTTCTGCCAGGCCGCAGACTGATGAAACCGTAGAGCAATTCATACGTCTGGCCGAAATTGGTCTGGTTGATTTGCCTTTGCCGCCTGCAAAAAATTCCATAATTACACAAGAGCAAAAAGACAAAGTCGTGCATAGCTTGCACGCTCTAGTTTCAGCTGCATATCTGTGTAAAATTGACGGCAAGCTTAGCGAGGCCGCACACCTTTTTCGCAAGGCCAATCTAGTCAGTCAATATTATTTTCCCGAACTAGAAGATTTGCGCTCCAGTATTTCTTATGATTTGGGTGAAACTTTATTCTGGGCCGGCTCTTGCGATGAAGCTGAGCACTATATGACTGAAGCGCTAAATTTGAGGGAAAAGAAAGGCAAAACGGATAATGCGGCGGTAGATACGAGAAGCACGCTTGGTCGTATTTTGATTGCGGCAGAGCGTGGAGAATTTGCTAGACGCTTTTATCTCGAGACCATGCAGCTTTTGGCCGCACGAGAGCTCGGCTCTGTTGATAATTTTCAAGCGCTTTCGTTTGAACAATTAGCTGAACAACTTTCGAAGCATTATTTTAAAACCGCTCAAAGGGCTTCAGATACATCTAGCGAAAGTTTTAAGCGACAATTCAGCGATGCACTTCAAGGATACGCCGACGCCTCAATTGCTTGCAAGCGTTACGATCAGGCCACCATCAGTGATGCTGTTTTGCTTTCTATGCGGGAAGCCATAGGCGATGAAAAAGACCAGGTGTTAGCCACTTTATGGCAAATGGCCTGGGTGGCTCAGATGGCCAATCAATTTGAAGAGTCGGCTAGACTCTATACGCGTATGATAGAAGAGTTTCCCCAGACCAAAATCAGGCAGGTGGCTGATTGGTATCAGTCTCGCGCCATTGCCCTTGATCTTCTCGGGCGCTACAAAGAAGCCACCAGTGATTTTAAAAAGGCACGCGATGGTTTTAAGATATGTCTTAAAGAAGAGCAAGATCTCGATGAAATCGATCGTCTCACTTGGACCATCGGTGACATTGAATATAACTTGTTAAGCCGCCACAAAAGCCCCCCGTCAGACAGTGATTATCTTAAGGCCGAACCAAACAATTTTTGGCAAGCAAAGCGCTTTCCACTAAAAGTATTTGTCGAGAACAGCACCACTAATGGTTTCGGCGGCGATCTGAAAAAATTGATGCTTAAGGCCATGGCGCAGTGGACTGATTTTGAAAACTCACCAGTCAAGCTTGCTTTCGTCGACAGCGCTAAAGAGGCTGATGTATATATCGAAAGAGTGACTTCCTATGACGATATTCCTTACAGTTCTGCCGGTCGCACCAGTGTAATTTACGTTAACGGAGATGCTGGTGCAAGAGCGCTGGATAAGGCCCATGTGCGCGTCTACTGCCCATCATACGATGGTGAGTCTTCGGTGCAAAACGGCATAGACAAGATCATCAATCAAGAAATGAGTTCATTTGCAAAAACTCATCTTTATACACTTTTTATGCACGAATTTGGTCACGTAATTGGAGTTGGACATTCTCCCGCCGGGCAAGATGTAATGTACTGGAAGTCATGTTCGTCAGAGCTTTCTAGCCGTGACCGAGAAAGTATTCGCAAGCTTTATCGTCATAATCAAAAATAAAGTTAGGCACTGGTGGTGACAAATTTGAACACCAGGATTGTAAAGGGTTAATCTTGCTCAAACGGCAAGCGGCTAAAATGTTGCTTGCCCCTACTTTGAGAATAGATATGCATTCTGCCAAAATTGATCCTGGCATCCATCCAAGCCCTGTAGACCGCAACAAGTCGATTATCTGGGCCCGGTATCTAATTGATTCCACCGATTGGTTGATGCTTGCAATCAATGTCAGTCGCGCTGAACCTTCAGATCTGCGCAATAGCGTTCTGTCGTCGTCTATACGACTTTTGACACTATCAGTGGTGACTCCAGGTGGCAAGGTTTTGTTTGAAACTATGCTCAAGCCACAGCAAGTTATACCCAACGAGCTGATTAGTGATCATGGTATTGATCAAGCCGTGGTCTTCAACGCCCTGCCTTTCAGTGAGATTGTTATTCACTTGAACAAATTGTTCGAAGGCAGAAAAGTATTGGCCTGGGATCTCAACGCATTGCAAGAAGTGTTAGACGAAGTATCTACAGTTTTTGCGCAACCACAGTTGCCATTAATCGGCTTTAGCCTGCGCCCTGAATATGCTCGATTCGTCGGGCAGATGGATACACAAGCTCATTATTCACCGCAGGAGTTAAAAGTCGAAGGCAAGGGTGCTACCGCCCAGTGTCGTGCTCTATTATCGACGCTGTATGAAATGGCCAGTTCTTCCCAATCAAGCAATAATGCCGCAGCCGGCAACCAGGGTTGGACAGGCGAATTTTACCGGCCCAAAGTTTCGGCAACTGAAAAAATCAAAGACTTTCTGGGTCTTTAGTAATCAAATGCAAGGCCGGATCGGATAAAAACCGCACGGGCATAATTGGGTCTAATAGGGTGGTGCCGGCACCAAATAAGCCGGTGCCATAGTGATTGATTGGCACTCCTAGCCGTCTGTACAGCTCTACGGCGGCGCCAATACATGTCCACCTGTCGCTGGCGATGCGGCCCATAAAGGTGCCGAACCAGTCGTAGCCGCTGGCGTAAAAAAACTTTCGCAGGCCATCTTTAATAGATTGTGGCAAAGGCAGATAATCAATTCTTTTTAGCACTCGAATATTCTCTTGAGCGGCCCACTTTTTATTGGTCTGCACCATTTCTAAAGCGGCGTCGGCGGCCGCCTTTTTTTGCTCTGCTGTCCACGGCGTCTTCAAATGCAGGCCCACATAATGGCCCTTGTAGCCCGCACCAGTGACATCAGCAATGTCATGCAAAATGCAGCCTTTTGCCATATATGAGCTGAAAAGCATTTTTTTCCCGTCCGCCATTTCTATTACGGTTTCGGCATGACCAACACTTTCATGCAAAGTTCTGGCGATATTTCCGCTCGTGAGTAGCAAATCGCCTGATTGCAATACCGCAGCCGGCGGATTAATCAGCGTATTCAGAGGCACGGGCCCATAGCCCTGTTTTTTGAACCGTGCTTTGTTTCTTCTATAAAGAACGAAAATATAGATCCACAGTGCCAGCTCTGCCAGGGCAACTACATGCACCACTGGATGAATAGCTCTGGCTAACAGGGCGACTGAACTGATGAGGATACCGAGCACCACTGGTAGTTGCAGCTCAATGCGGGAGAGCACATCAAAATAAGTCTGCAGTAAATGGTCTACTTTTATACGAGTTAAAATTAGCCAGGCGCCACTTACGGCCACGCAACCGCCTGAAACCTGCACGTCTAATTGGCCGCTGAAAAATTTCCACGTCAGCCAGAGTACGGCCAAGTAGCTTACGGTGTTGAGGCCTTTAACCAGGCTGAAATATGCAGGTGTGCGTTGTACTTCAACGCTGGCGGCTGGTGGAGAGTAAGACATCGCCCTAATTTACAGTGCCGTGAAGGTTTTGGCCAGCTTTGCCAGGCCCAGCCTTTCCTGTGAATGATGAGAATTCTTCCTAACTTCGCCACAAGCAGTGTCAGGTTGGTAGAATGCTCAATTTAGGCCATGCTCACTACTATGCGTGATTTTCAAGTCAAAAGCAAAACTGCCGCTCTGGCCCTCACCGTTCTTTTGAGCGCGTCGGCAGGCAGTTTTGTATTCGGGCAAGAGTCTGTCTGGCAGGCTCTCTTTGCTTCTGGCGCTAATGCCGCGCAGGCTCGTAACTGGCCCGAAGCCGAGAAGCAGTTAACTGCCGCGTGGAATTCTGCCAACGATTTTGAAAACAGCGATCCACGAAAGGCGAAGACCCTGAGGGCGCTGGCTGGAGTCTACTCAGCAACCGGCAACTATGGTGCTGCCGAAAGTCATTATCAACAGTTGCTCAAACTAGATGAAAGCGCCACCGACGCCGTGCGATTTGTCGATTTGCGCGCCCTCAATCATGTGCTCGTAGCCGCAGGCAAATTTGCCGACGCTGAAAGAATCCTTCAACAACAACAAGAGATTGCCGAAAAGCTCAATGAAAGCTATGCCAGGGCCTCTGTCTGTACAGATCTTGCTATGCTCTATCAGCGCACAGGGACGATAGGCAAAGTTGAAGCACTGTTGTTGCAAGCCATAAAACTGAAAGAGCAAGATCACAGCAAGAGCGATGCTGCTGTTTTAATTGCTCAAGAACGACTGGCTGACTTTTACTTGAGCCAGGGCCGCCTCTCAGAAGCAGAGACGCTTTATACACTGGCAACGACTCAGCGTCAGATTATTAATGCTAAAGACCTATCGCTGTCAAAAAATCTAGCCAGCCTGGCAGTTTTATATCAGAAGCAAGGCAAGGATGCTAAGGCCGACAGTACCTCTAAACAAGCCATTGCTGAGGTTGAAAAACAATTTGGACAATCTCAAGAATTGGCTGCCGCTCTTGTTGTCCGCGGCCGCCTGCTCAGTGAAAATCGCCCTGACCTGGCCGTTATTGTTTTGCAAAAAGCACTGCAAATTCGCCTCAAAGAAGCAACTTCCGACGATCAGCAATTGAGTGCAACACTGCTGGCGCTGGGCAATGCCTATCTTGAGTGTGACAATTATAGAGCGTCAGAAAAAAGTGTAAAACAAGCCCTGGCCATTGATGAAAGGGCAGCGGGAAGAAAGTCACCGGCAGTGGTGCTCGACTTAACTACCCTGGGCCAGTTGTATTTGCGTCAGGGTAAATATTCACTTTCAGAGCAAGTTTATAAAGAAGCGCTGGAAATCTCGAGGGCCACTCACGGCGATGAGCATCCAGAAGCCGCCACCTGCATGAACAATCTCGCTTTCCTGTACAGCAATATGGGCCGCCTCGATCAAGCAGAGGCATTATTGACTCAGGCTCTGGCCGTGCGCGAAAAAGTTTATGGCAAGTCGCACATTCAAGTAGCGCAAAATCTGGTTAATCTCGCCGACATTCTGGTGAGAAATGATCAAAAAACGAAAGCGGTACCACTTCTGGTGCGCGCTCTAGCCATAGAAGAGCAATCGCTTGGCGCCGATCATGATTATGTAGCGCTGATATTGCGCGAATTGGTTGATATTTTGAAAGATGATACTGCCCAGCTAGACTCGGCCGAACAATACGCCCGGCGCCTTTTGGCCCGTGATCAACGCATCACTAGTGACAGCAATTTACTGGTTGCTCGTGATCTGGAAATTCTCGCTAAAGTGCTTATTTCTGAAAATAAAACTGCTGAAGCAAAACCGTTAATTGTTAGAGCGCGGTCAATTGAAAAAGCTGAGAAGGGCCTTTATTTTGAGCAAAATCAGCCTGAAGTTGTCACTGCTCCGGCTGGAGCCAGACCTATTCAAGATAAATGGGCACTGGTAGTAGGTATCAGCAGTTTTCAAGATTCGTCTTTGAATTTGCGATTTGCTGCAAAAGACGCCATCGACTTCAAAAATTTCCTCATCACTCGTGCCAATTTCCAGCCTGACCACGTCAAATTGATTACCGATCAAGATGCCACCAGGTCAAATATCGTGGCCCTACTTGGCGACAAGTGGTTAAAACACGTCGTCAAGAAGGACGACATGGCTGTAATTTATATTTCTAGCCACGGCACTCAGGCCGCCAGCCAGGTTGGCGGTGCTAATTTCATTGTGCCTTATGAAGGCAATGCCCAGAATATCGTCTTTTCTGGTATCCCAATGCAATGGCTGGTGGCCGGCCTTAAAAATCTGGTGCAGTCTGATCGCATCTGTGTGTTTCTTGACGTTTGCCACGGCGGCGCGGCTGCCAACAGCGAAGTGCCCAAAGAAAAGGCTGCCTATACAGAGGTTGCCGAAACCGCGGACCCAGCTGAAGCAAAGGGTAGCAAGGGCATTTATCGCATTCGCAATATTACTGCCGAGACTTTAGTTTCGCCTCCGGGGCAAATTGTGGTTGCAGCCAGTCAAGCCGATCAGATATCCTGGGAGTCAAAGCGCTATTCTAATGGCGTGTTTACCCGGCGGCTGATTGAAGGTTTGACCTTACACGGCACTGATACCACTCTTAACCAAGCTTTTAACTATTTGAAAGAGCAGGTTGAAGAGGAAGTATTAAGAGATCGCACTCAGTTGCAAGCACCGGTGGTAGTACCAAAGCTTGGTTTGGATAATGAGCCTCAATTAGGCTTTAAACCCGCAAATCCACGCAGTCCTGCAGAAATTTTAGCGAAGCCGTCAGGCTCTAAGGCATCCGGCTCATCGGTCACTGTGAAAAAGCAATAGGAGAAATTATGAAACTGGTAAATAACGTGGGCAACGGTGGCAAAAATATGTTTACTACTCGTCAAACAGTCGCGGCCGCTTTGCTCGTGGCATTACTGGCCGCCTCTCTTCCTCTTGCACCGGCCCAGGCATTCTGGCCATTTTCAAAAAAACATTCTGGCGACACCAAACGTAAGAAAAGAAATTTGCACGGCACACAAGTTGGCCTAGTGCCTGGTAATCCACCGGCCATTTACTGGCAGGCGAAAAAACCTAAGGCCATAATTCTAGCTTTGCACGAACTGGGTTTATACAGTGGTTGTTTTGACGACCTCGGACAGCGCATGGCGGAAAAAGACATTTCTGTCTATGCCATTGATTTGCGCGGGTTTGGCGGATGGCGTGAAATGGACAAAAAAGAAAGCAAAATGGATTTGAAAAAAACATTAGCTGACGTCAAAGGTTCTTGCGAAGAAATCCACAAACTTCATCCTGACGTACCTGTTTTCATTCTTGGTGAAGCCATGGGTGGTGCCCTTGCCCTGCAAGCGGCCAGCGAGTATCCAACTTTAATTACCGGCATCATCTCAGCCGCCCCGGGTGGCGATCACTTTAAGTCGGTGAATAACTTTATGAATGTAGGCGTAGGCATGGCTGTAGGCTCCAAGCATGCCTTTGGTCTGGGCGAAAAATTGATGGATGTGGCCACACCAAAGCAAGAGTTAAAAGCGGCGCTTAGCGACGACGACATGGTGCGCATGGACGTTACTGCCGGCGAAATGGTGGCCTGCCAGTTCTTTATGTACAAAACTAAAGCGATGGCCAAAGAAATCAAAAACATGCCTGTGCTAATTGTGCACGGAGACAAAGATGGCGAATCTAAGCTTGTTGGTTCAGAAAGCGTCTATAAAAATCTGGCCACTAAAGACAAAAAGTTTGTGCGTTTACCTGAAGGCGATCACTACACATTCGAAGATGTGAAAGTTGCAGACGACGCTTTTGGTACAGCCCTGGCGTTTATTGACGAACACAGCTCTGTCAATGCACCGGCTAAAGCGGAATAACTGACAGTCAGTGTACTTAAGTGTGAAATGGTGCACGAGGAGAGATTCGAACTCTTCTTGCCACTTATGTTTATACAGCACTAGAAACTCTATTCGGGCGCCAGTCACTTTCTTCGGAATATTGGGGGTATCGTCCAATATCGTCGAGTCTCGTCATTTATCGTACTGAGGGGTGACAAATAGGTGACAACCTACTAGGGACCCACGTGCGCACAAGAATCATACTATATGAAATCATAATCCGGGTCATAAAAAATTGACTGACATTGCCG
>JADYXQ010000215.1 GCA_021772135.1 Candidatus Obscuribacter sp. | reverse complement strand
CAAAAGCAGCTGCTTTTGGCGAAGCACAGAAGCCTGAGTTTAATGTCTATCAAAAGGCGATTGTCGATAACGCCGCCATGCTTGCTTCTACCCTGGTTGAAGAAGGACTGGCGATTGTTTCTGGTGGTACCGATAATCACCTGATGACTGTGGACTTGCGTCCGATTAATATGACCGGCAAAAAAGCTTGCGCCATTTTAGAAGAAGTAAATATCACCACCAATAAAAACGCCGTGCCTAATGATCCGGAAAAGCCAATGGTGACAAGTGGCATCAGATTAGGTACACCGGCTGTGAGCAGTCGCGGTATGGGCGTGGCTGAAATGAAGATTATTGGTCATGCCATTGCCTCGACTCTCAAAGCACCGGAAGACGAAAATGCCCGGCAGAAAACGCAGAAGGTTGTTGAAGAACTCTGCTCAAAATTCCCTCTGTACGAGAGCAAGCTAGCATCGGTTAGATGAAAACTTTGGAATTGCCCAGCGAAGAATCTAAAAAAAGAGGCCGCTCGCGCGCTTCCAAGTTCGCGATTCACTTCTGCCAGCTTTTGCTCATGGGCGTCGGTATCTGGTGGGCGAACGGGCCCGCTAATAACGATTTGAGTTTGATGCAGGGTCCGGGATTTCTCATTGCTCTATCAATAAGCTGGTGGCTGGTTCCCGAAATTAGAAACCGGGCACTTAAACTTGGTCTGGTTGATAAGCCCGGTGAAGACAGACGCATTCACAAAGTTGCTGTACCACGCCTGGGCGGAGTCGCTATCTACATCAGTGTGCTGGCCACCATCGTCACTCTGGTGCTGATTGCCGGTCGCTTGCCGCAGAACGCTCGTGGACAGGAAGGAATTTTTGCCATTGCTGTCGGTGGCACCCTGGTTTTTGTGCTGGGCTTGATGGACGATCTCGAATCAATTAAGGCCAAGTACAAACTACTGACCCAGATTCTTGCCGGTTGCGCAGCTTACGCCCTGGGGGTGCGGGTCAAGTCTATACCCATTCCGCAGAATGCTGATTGGGCCAATATTGATTTTGGCTTTTTGCATATTCACGCAGGCGTTCCCATTGAACTTGGCTTGCTTAGTTTGCCACTGACGGTATTGTGGCTTGTTGGCGTAGCTAATGCCGTCAATTTGATTGATGGTATGGACGGTTTGGCCGCCGGCGTATCAGCTATCTCAGCACTGACTATCTGGGCTGTGGCCCTTGGCGTGGCCAAGCCATATGCAGCACTTATGGCGGCTGTAATTGCCGGCGCTCTGCTTGGATTTTTGCGCTGGAATTTTAATCCAGCCCGCATTTTTCTGGGCGATTCGGGCGCCTATTTAACTGGTTTTATTCTGGCGGCCGTATCTATAACCGGCGTAGTCAAGGGAGCATCATCGACAATGATAGTGCCCACCAGTCTTGTGGTTCTGCTTATTCTGGCCTTTCCTCTGATCGATACTTCCTGGGCCATTGTCAGACGAGTAGCCAAAGGCGTATCGCCTATGACTCCTGACCGGCTGCATATTCATCACCGCTTGTTAGATAGTGGACTTGATCAGAAAAAAGTGGCATACATCATCTATGCCGCTTCGGCACTGCTCGGTCTGGTAGCGGCATATTTCGTCAATCAGCATATCTTTTATTTAAAACTTTTGGGCTGCGTACTACTCATGGCCCTCTTTTTTGCCGAAGTTTTAAACCGGCACCGCCAGCGCGGCCAGTCGCCCAGGCCAAAGGTTGACCCCCAAACCGGTCGTGAAATAAAAACGGATGCACCGCCACCGGCCCCACCAGAGAAAGACAGCTGATTAAAGATAGTAATGGCTGCAATAGAGACTGATGCTCCTGAAGCGTCTGCAATCTTGCTCGCTTTGCCGCCCTTATTACTAATAAGCTGGCGTTTGTTCTCACCCCAATTTGTCTTTGCGCCCCAGGCAATTCTTTATCTTGATGCAGCCAGGCGTGTCCTCGCTGGAGAGAAACTCTATACAGATTTCTGGGACCTGTGTCAACCGGCTTTGCTGGCACTATATTCAGTGCCGCAATGGTTATCGGCTTTTTGCGACCTGGCACTGACGACAAAGCTGCTGGTCTGGCTTTTGCTGGTGGCCTCCCTAACAGCGACAATCTTTATCGTCAGAGTTAAACCGACCAATGCTGTTGCACCTGTCTCGAGCCCTGCACTGGCCCTGGCAATTTGCTGTGCCAATTTAGCAGTGTGTTCTCAATTCGGCACGGTGCAGCATCTGTTTATGCTGCTCCTCACCCCGTGGCTTGTATTGCGCATCGTTACTTGCGAAGGTGTGCGGTCTCCTGTGCACATAGCATTAGTGATGCTTGCGGCCGCTGCTGCCGCTCTTGGCTGTGCTCTGGATCTGCCTTATCTGGCGGTGCTGCTTTTTTGCGAATGCTTTTTGCTTTTGCGCTACGGCGCCATAAAAGTCCGGCAGCTTTTTATATTTGCCATGGCCCTGGCATTGATTTTTCTCTTTACGATCTTGATGGATATCTCCATCTGGCAAGGTTATTTTCAATGGGCCATGCCCCTGCGTCTGGCCAAGTTCAGCTATTTTGACGGTGGCCTTTTAGGCACCACTTTTCCGAACCATTCTAATTTCCTCTATTTCTTTGCCGTGGTACTTCTGGCTGCTTATTATTCAGGCAATCGGGCTCAGTCTTCTCTACGATCCTTGTTCGCCGTCCTGGCGCTCTCTGGTCTGGCACTATTTATTGCCGAAGGTGACGGCCTCAGTTACCACATTGTTATTGCCGTTTATGGCATTGTTTTTTTACTGGTGTTGTCTTTAATAAGTTTGCTAAAGCAGACCTGGCAAACGGCATCGGCAGCAATTGTGCTACCGCTGGCCATAGTGGCAATAACAGCGATTCCACAGGCACCGGCAGATTTGCTAGCTTCTCAAACCATCGACAACGCTATTTTAAATTTGAGCGAAGAAGGTGAACAAATTACTGTGATCGCTCAATACCCTGATGTTGCCTACTCGCGCATCAGTGCACTTCAAAGGCTGCCCGGCAGCTATTTGCTCAACGCCATGCCTCTGCGGCTGCTTCATGATCTTCAACTTGGTCAACCGCTGAACGATAAGCAATTTTCTTGCCAGGCTTTTTTAGTTGCCAAAATTACTGAAAATCTGGCCAGTCGCAAAGCAACTTTAGTTCTGCTAGAAGCGCCCAGGCAGTCTGAACTGCTTCGTATTTACGGCCTCAGTAAAGTATTGCTCGACAACTATTCTCCCGCAGGTCACTGTCAGGCTTTTGCCGAGCCTTACGGTACCACTCAATTTTCTGTGTGGCGAAGAAAATGAATACCACCAAAGTTTCGACAAAAAACAACTGGCCAATTGCCGTCGGCATTTTGATTGTCCTGGCGGTAGTTTTTTGCAAGTTACCTTATTGGTTCGCCCATCCGCTGGCTATCCATGCAGATCAATCTGTCTATCTGGCTATGGCTGATCTGCTTCTGAAAGGAAAAAAATTGTATGTGGATATTTTCGATTTCAATCCGCCTTTGATTATTTACTTGAACACCATTCCGGTGGTGCTGGCGAATCTTATTAACCGGCCTGTGATCCAGGTCTTTAATCTGAGCATATATTTTTTGATGCTGCTTTCCACAACGCTCACTGCTGCGATCTTTTACGCTAATCGTCAGGCCAGTGATCGCTATTTGTTTTTTCCTCTTTTGCTTGCTCCAGTTGTCTGCACTCAAACTCAGTTTTACGACTTCGGCCAGCGCGAACATTTGTTCATACTGCTATATTTTCCATTTTTCGTCTGCCGCATATTGCGTTATCAATCAGGCAACATCCCCACTGCTCTGGCTGTCACAGCGGGAATACTGGCCGCTATTGGTGTGTCATTGAAGCCTCAGTTTTTCCTTACAGCTTTAATTTTAGAAGCGTCTCTGGCCTGGCAATGGCGCAGCATAAAACTATTCGGCAGTGTAGAAAACAAAATTTGTGCCCTGCTCACAGCGGTCTATCTTTTGCATTTTGTTTTGCTGGGCCAGCAGTCACTCAGTGTTTTATTTGATCAAGCCTGGCCTATCTACAGCAATGGTTTGTCGTATTTCCATATTGGTTTTATTGAAGGCCTGGCTTCGTTAAGCAGCTTTTCTTATCCTTATTATTTGCTGGCTCTGGCAATGTCGCTAGCTTTTGCTCTGCAAGGCCGCAGCTGCTGGTTTTTACCGGCAACCACTTTCACTCTGATATCGCTTCTCTCTATGCTTCAAGCAGGCAGCATCTGGACCTACCGCGGCATTCCTTTACAACTGGGCTGCCTGATTTTAATTGCTCTTTCAGCTGGTGTGGGCCTGGAGGCATTGTTCAATTACAAGGCGAGAATGGCCGCTCCGACACTAGCCGCCTTAGTATGCTCCGCAGTGCTTTGCTTCTGCCAGGTTTGGGCTCCGGCAAATACTGATTATGATTTCGATTTGGCGCAAATCGGCTATAGCGGTAGGGCTCCATCTAGCGATTTATCGCTTTTGGTGCCAAGCATAATTGCTCATAGCCAGATTGGCGACCGGGTTATTTATATCGGACGCGGGGTAAGGCCAGGCTATCCTTCTATTTTACAAGCGCACCGGCACCCAGGCTCACGCTATTTGCACGGCATGATTTTGCCCATGCTGGTTGTTTGCATCGAGAAAGATCCCAGTCGTTTCAAGCCTATGCTGGATTTAGTAATTGCTAATTACGGCCAGGACGTATTGACCAACAAGCCGAAGCTTATTTTCATAGATGACATTTTTGTGGCACCTCTATTCGCCCAGCGGCGCTTTATTGAAAAGTACATGACAAATTACGAACTGATTGAACACATAGATCAGGCCGCCTGCACGGTCTACAGAAGTAAATGAGCACCCATGCTTGTAGACTGGTTGCTAAGGGCCTATTTTAGTAGAGTTATAACCTGATTTGAAGTTGATGAAGCAAAGACTGACCATAATTTGTCCTGTTTGCAATGAACAGGCCACTGTGCCTATATTTTTCGAGCGCATTAAGCCTGTGCTGGCTAAGTTGTCCGAGACTTATGATTGCTCTTTGCTATTTACCAACAACGCCTCTACTGACGAAACTCCCACGCAGATTCGTAAAATCAGTGCCGAAAATCCCAACGTCTACATGATCACCATCAGCAAGAACGTTGGCTATCAGGCTTCGCTGGAGTGCGGACTGCGCAATGCCAAAGGTGATGTCTTCGTATTTATAGATGTCGACTGCGAAGATCCGCCTGAGATGATTTTAGATTTCGTGCGCTTCTATGAGCAAGGTTATGACATCGTATATGGTGAACGCGTTGATCGCGATGAACCACGGCTTATAATGTGGGGGCGAAAAGTTTTTTATCGTGTACTTAAAGCACTGGCCGATGAAGAAGTTATCCTCGATATGGCCGAATTCTCTCTATTGGCCGGCCACGTGCGCGATTCCATCGTTAAAGACCACACTTCTTTTCCTTTTATCCGAGCCTCTATTGGTCGTGTGGGCTTCAACCGTAAAGGTATCGCTTATAAAAGAAATAAGAGAGTCGGAGGCGAAACACATTTTCGCTTTTTAGGCATGGCTCATTTTGCCATCGCCGGAATTCTCTCTTCATCGACTTTGTTTTTACGGCTACCGATTTATATTTTTCCGGTCTGGTTGGCGGCGATATCTGCTCTGGCAATTGCGCGGGTCTACCTGACCAGCGCCTGGATTGAGGCGGCCATAATATTTTTAGTCTGCAGCTATTTTGGTGCCGCCATTTCTTTCATCTCGATATATGTTGGCCGCACCTACAAAAATTCGCTGGGGCGGCCAAATTTTGTCATTGACGACAAAAACTCAGTCTTGCAGGATTAGCAAATGGCTCAAACATTTGACTTCAAACCGCAAGTGGATTTTCTTAGTTTCGACGGCGGTGTAAAAGCCCGCGGAGCGCTGGTTAAACCCTCTCAGAGCGCACTGAGAGAACTCTCAGACATCGAAGAGAAGATCTTGAGCGGTAAGAAAGCGCGCATCACTTCCGGTGCCGGACTATCATTTGGTGCGCCGCATTTTGGCGACGATATTGTTTCAATCGATAATTCCCGCTTTTCGGAAATCATTGATTACGATAGCGAAAACGGACTGCTTGAAGTGCAAGCAGGTGCCACCATGGCTCACGTCTTTAATTTTCTCGTGGAAAAAGAGCGATATCTAGTCACTCAGCCAGGTTATCCATCGATAACTGTGGGCGGCTGCATCGCTGTAGACGTGCATGGCAAAAACCAGTTGCGTGATGGTAACTTTCGCGAGCAGGTGCAATCGCTTAAACTTTTTCATCCTTCAAGAGGAATAATTTCTGCCAGCGCTGATATCAATAAAGAAATTTTTGATCTCACCTGCGGTGGTTATGGCCTCACCGGTCACATCATCAGCGCTAAAATTCGCACACGCAGCCTGGTTTCACCCACTATGGCGCTCTACATCGTGCCGCTGGATAACATTCTTGATACGCCTGCCTACATTACGAAGGCCGCTAAAGAAAATGACTTTGTCGTTTCATGGCATGACTTCAGTGCTCGCGGCGCTGCGTTTGGGCGCGGTTTTTTGCTGGTGGGAAAATTTGTGGCTGGCCCGGAAATTAAGCCCAAACGAGCCGAAGGTGCCTTGCATTTGCCGCTGCACTGGACCCTCAATGCCCAGTCGCGCAAGGGTCTTGACCTGGCTTTTTATAGTTTGCCCTTTAATCGATTGATCAATGTACTGTATGGCGGAATTAATAGATTTTCAACGGAAGCTCGCCTGATTACAGTGCAGGAGTGTTTGTATCCTGCTCGCACTTTGCGCCAGCTTTACTACAAGATGTTTGGTCAGGCAGGTTTTCATGAAAGTCAAATGATCGTGCCCTTAGATCGTTTTGCCGAGTTTACCGAAGCCTTGAAAAATTGGCTAGATCGCAACGAACTGGCTGTGACGCTCGCTTCTGCCAAAGTCTTTATGGGCACTCAGAGTCTTTTGCGTTTTGACGGCGACGGCATTTGCTTTGCTTTGAATTTTCCTCGCTGTGAAGCCAGCGGCAGGTTCATGCTCTTTCTTGATCAGCTCACCATAGATTTAGGCTTGACACCATATATGGTGAAAGATTCAAGATTGCCTTTGGCGGTGGTAAAGAAAGCTTATCCGCAGTATGACGAGTTTAAAGAGCGCCTGCGCAAGTTTGACCGCGAGCGCCTCTACCGATCAGAGTTGTCCAGGCGGCTCGAGCTTTAATGAAACAATCTTCCACCAGCATTTCTTTATTGCTGTTTTTAATTGATCAAAATCGTTACGCTATTGCCCTTTCTTCCGTCGATAGAGTTTATCCGGCAGTGGAAATTACCGGCGCGGACTCTGTGGCCAACGATGATTATCTTGGTTTCGTCAATCTGCACGGTGAGCTTATACCCGTTGTTAATGGCAGGCTGCGCCTGGGCCTGCCAGACAAGGAATTAGAAATTAGCGACATGATGATCATGATTTTTGATGGCGAGCAAAAATTGGCCTTGATTGTCGATAGCGTTGGTGAAGTATTGGAGTATAACGCCGAGCAAATGATCATGGCTGCCTCATTGCTTTACAGCAAGGCTCAAGTCAGCGTCATTAGTTTTAAGGCCGGTGCCATGGTAATTAGAGAAATGCGTGAATACCTTACTGATGCCGGCTGTCAGTGGTTGAAAAGCGATTGAATTGCACAGGTGTTTGGCCCACGGTTGGGAGACATGTGATTCGCCGCCTATGAAATTTTACAACCTTGAAGTTGTAAAACCATACAACTTCTAAGTTGTAAAATTCCTTAGGGATTTTATAAAGACTACACCGCACCAAAAACCGCTCAGCCTATATAAATAAACCCAAGACTAATTTTTATACTTCGCTACCAGAGTCTCTAATACTGCCTGAATGGCCGTGAGGCTCTGAGCAGCCTCTTCGATTTGTTTGCTTGAAGCGACATGCTGTTTAGTGGCGTCTTGAATGCCTTGCATAGCTGTTACTACTTGATCAATGCCGGTCAATTGTTCTTGCGATGCTGCGGCAATTTGCACGGCTGCACTGGCAGCTTCGCTGACGCTATGTGAAAGAGATTGAATGGAGCGGCCGGCTTCACTGGATTGCTTAACTGCTGATTCTACAGTGCGAGTGCCCTGCTCGATAGATGATGCTGCTTGTTGCGCGGCTTGTTGAATATCGCTTAAAATTTTGCGTACTTCGGCAGTAGCCTGTTTTGATTGATTAGATAAAGCCTTCACTTCCTGAGCCACTACAGCAAAACCTTTACCCAGCTCGCCGGCTCTAGCAGCCTCGATAGAGGCGTTCACCGCCAGCAAATTTGACTGTTGCGAAAGTTCGTCTACCGAAGCGGTGATTTCGGCAATTGCCTGGCCTTTTTCCGTCAGTCCGGCCATATTCATGGCAATAGAACGCATTTGCTCACGTATGTCGTTCATTTGTTCGATGGTGTCGTCGGTTGCGGCTTTACCGGCCATAGAAATCTGGGCTGCTTGCTGGGCAAGATCGGCTACGTAGCGACCTTTCTGGGTTGCCACCAGAGTTGTTTGCCTTACTTGTTCGGCAGACACCGTAGTTTGTGTCACTGTGGCCGCAGTGTGAGCGGAACTGACCGATGATTGACTGGTAGAGACTACAATTTGACGTACGGAACTGGACAGAACTTGCACCGCTTCAGCAATCTGCAAAGTATCAGCACGCAAGTTGTTGACCATCAGTTCAAAGGTACTGGTAAGCGCCCCCAGTTCATCATCTTGAGCGGCTTTGGGAATTTGATATTTAAGATCACCCTGACCAATTTTATAAGCGGCATCAGTAAGATTTTTTAGTGGCAAAATCACACTGGTGTCCATGAAGCTTTTAATTAATAACGTGGTGACTAGAACTGTCACCGTGGCGCCAATATAGGCGTAGCCGACAAAATGGTTGGAATCTTTCAAACTTTGAGCTTTTGCTAAAAGATCAGATTGATTATTACCCAGCGATTCTACAATCACCTTAATGGCGTCTTCTGAGCAATACCACTGCCAGGCCAGATAGACTGATATGAGTATAAAGATTGCCGATGACCACATCAGCTGACCTGATAATTTAGACTTGAGGCTTTGATTATCAGACAATGTTTCACCTGGGTTTAATGTATCAAATTCAAATTCAAATTCAATTCTATTATAGATTTTCGCTCTGTAACCATGTCTATTGTGCTTGCAGGTCAATTATCTGACGGTAAGCCATGAGTAAAAAGTGATTGCTTTTGCTTTGAGCGTCGGCATTATTCGTCAGCTTAATTGGCGCACCATCGATGGTAAGAGTGTTGCTTTGCACTTGAGCCAGTGCCAGCTTCACCTGACCGACAAAAGTTTTCTGGCTGGCAGATTTAAAGACAATGCCGTCAGCTGTGCTGTTCAATATTTCGGCCACTTCAGGAAGCTGCCCGGCTGTAATCAGCAGAATAGTTTTAATCTCTCTGGTGGCATCACTTTTTCTCATAGCCTCAATCAGTTCGTAGCCATTGATGCCAGGCATGTTGATATCGGTAAGCACCACATCCGGTATGATTTGTTTTAGAGCGTCAAGGGCTTTTTCACCGGAGCGCGCAACTGTAACCTTGTAACCAGCCTGAGTCAGGGCATGCTGCATATACATGGCTTGGGTCAAAGTATCTTCGACCAACAAGATTGAAGTTTCTGAAGTCACGAACACTCCCTAACGCGCAGTTTACTCAGGCTCGACAACAAAGCGGCAATACCACCCGGTTTCATTATGTGGCAGGCGCCACCAATATCGATGGCGGCACCGGGCATACCGTGTACCACTGAACTCTCTTTGTCCTGGGCTATAGTTATTGCGCCTTTTTGCTTCAGAGCCAATAACGCGGCGGCACCGTCTTTGCCCATGCCGGTGAGCAAAAGGGCTAGACAACCTGCTGGTTGATTATCGGCCAGTGACTGAAAAAGAAACGATACAGCAGGCCTGTGACCTTGCTCGGGCGGCTCGTCCGACAGAGCTATGCAGCCCTGGCTTACACCGAGATGCTTGTCTTCGGGGCTGAGATAGACAGTGCCGTTTTGCAGCTTCTCGCCATCTTGCGCCACTTTTACCTGCAGTTTAAGTGAATGCTTTAACCATTCCACCATGCCGGCGAGAAAGCCGGGGGCGATATGTTGCACCAGTAAAATCGAGGCCGGATAATCGGCCGGCAAGTCTTTTAAAATTGCTTCAATCACTGGTGGCCCGCCGGTGGACGCACCGATGGCAATGATTTTGATTTGATTATTGAGAAAATCGCCGGCTTTGACTGGCTGGTCAATTTTATTGGCTCTGGGCCAGCGTTTGACTACCTTTACCGCAGCCATATCTTTGATTGTCTGAATTAAACGGGCAGAGTTCGCTTGAAAATCATCTTTGCCTATAGATATCGGTTTAGCCACCGCTGCCAGTGCCCCTGCTTCAATTAATTGATAGGCCCTTTCAACATCTTCAACCAGACAACTAGTACTGACTACAATTACAGGCACCGGTTTCGTTTCCATTATCTGTCTGGTGGCGGCCAGACCGTCTATACCGGGCAAGTGTACGTCCATAGTAATTAAATCAGGCGAAATGTGTGTTAGCTGTGCTAGTGCTTCTTCACCGCTTGACGCCACTGCCACCACTTCGATTTGATCATCTTGCGACAGTATTCGCACCAGCAGTTTTTGCGCCGCCAGAGAATCTTCCACAATCATCACGCGAATCGGTGGGACTTTCATATAAGCTTTTTAATCACTTCCATCATGCTGCTTTCCTCGTCACCTTTGACAAAATAGGCGTCGGCCCCTGCTGCCAGGCCTTCTTCTTTATGTTCCTTACCAGCTAGTGAAGTAACCAGCACCACCGGCATAGATTTGAGAGCATCGTTTTTGCGAATTGCTTTGACCAGTTCCAAACCGTTGAGGACAGGCATTTCAACATCTGTGAGCACCAAATCGAAGCTGTTTGATTTGAGCTGGTTCAGTGCGTCCTGCCCGTCTACGGCCAGGGTGGCGCGAAATCCGGCTGATTCTATGACCTTGCGCAAAAATATGCGTGCGGTGAGCGATTCGTCAACAATTAGCACTGATGGTTTGCTGTTATTTTCGTCTTCGCGATCGAGCATAGCCGCCAGACCTGAGGCCAGTTTTTGATCTTGCATAAATCTTGTGTTGACAATAGTTTCAACCAGATCGTTTATATTCAGCACCAGAGCCACTTTACCATCGGCAAGAATGGTGGCACCGGCAAAGTTATGCAACTGTCCCAGCGGATAACCCAGTTTTTTAACGAGAAATTCTTGCTCACTCAAAACCTGATCGACAATCAAACCAGCTTTCTTTTCTCTGTGACTGAGCACCAGCATCTCTAAATATTTAAATCCGCGCGCTGAGCCAGGCCCCTGCATCTGCTTTGGTGCAGCGGTTAAATTTAGAGCTTTGGCAAGCGAAGCTACTGGAAAAATCTGGCCGTCCACAATAAAAGTTTCTCGTTCGTCGATAATTTCCAGCGCTAGCGGATGCACTCTGATGGCACGGTTCAAGCCGGCCAGGGGCACTACGAAACGCTGTCCGGCCGCTTCTACCAGCACACCCATGAAAGTAGCCAGAGTAGTGGGCACGATGATACGAAAACTTGTTCCTATTCCGTCTGTACTGGTGAGCTCAATGCGTCCGTTCAGCTCTTCAATTTTTTCTTTAACTATGGCTAAACCCAATCCACGGCCTGATAGCTCGTTCACAGTTTCTCGGGTGGAAAAGTCAGGGCGGAAAATCAAAGCGTAGACTTCGTCACTGGTTAGTTTAAGGGCTTCTTCTTTGCTCAAGAGCTGCTTCTTAACAGCGGAACGGCGCACTGCCGCTTGATCGATGCCCCTGCCGTTGTCGACTATGCAAATCTCGATGGTCTCGCCATTTAGTTGCCTGGCCGATACAGTTAATTGAGCTTGCTTTTTTCCGGCTGCCTGGCGCTCGCCAGTTGGTTCTATGGCATGATCCATAGCGTTGCGAAGCAAGTGAACAAGCGGGTCTTTCAACCTTTCCAAAATGCGTCTGTCGATTTCCAGCTGGCCGCCTTCAATTATCAATTGCACTTCTTTATCAAGTTCGCGATTGAGTTCTCGAATCAGTCGAGGAAAAACTTCAAAGCAACTTGCTACCGGCAGCATCACTAAAGTCTTGGCACTTTCAAGATAGCGATTGATAGTCAGGGCAGTGGTGTTGCCGTCACGCACTGCTCCTCTAGTCATGTTTTTCACTTTCCGCTGCATTTGCTGCACTAGATTAGCGAGAGCTCGTCTTTCATCTGGCGAAGTTAGCGAGCCGACTTCGTCGGCCAGATCGGCCACCAAATTTTTCAACACTTGCATTTCTTGCAAGTGTTCGGCCGCTTTCGTTTTAACGGTAATCAGTTCTTCTGATTCTGAAAGTAGCCTGTCTAGTTTTTCGAAAGGCACGCGCACGGAGGTCAAATTATCTATTACTACCGCTTCGGGCGCTGTGGCCGGTTTAGCGTTATCGGCCTGTGGAGCCGCTGTCGGTGTCTTCGCAATTCTCGCTCGATCTTTTGTTTGATCAGCCTGACCGAAAATGTCATAGCTGTTTGCGTCCTCAACAGGCACCGTTTCAATTTCGTCGCCTTCAAGCACCGTAGCGAGAATTTTTTTTACTTGCGATTTGATTTTGTCTTTGCCGCTGTGATTGTCGTCGGCCATCACCACAAGCTCGTCCAACAGTTCGAGGCTGAGGGTAAGCTTGTGCGAATCGGCCTTATCGATAGGTTGGCTGTGGCGTTTGTGGTTGCTGAGTGCGCTTTCTAGCCATTGGCAAATAGTCACTGCCTGACTTTCACTAACCGCTCGGGCCGCTCCTTTGAAGCTGTGCAGTAGCGAGAGCGACCGGCTGATGTGCGGCAGCTGCTCACCATATGCGGTACCGCCGTCATTCAATGCCAGAAGTTTCTTTTGCACTTCCGTCAAAAGTTCGCTGGCCTCTTCGCGGTAGGCCTCTTTTAGACGGCGGTTAAAGTCTTCATCGGTCAATTAGTTGCCTCTGGCACCGGTAATTGAGAAAGTATGGCGGCAATTTGTTTGTCTACTGGAGCGTAAAATTCTTTCAATTCCTGATAGATACTTATGGCTTCACGCCATCTGTTTTTGACACCGCATTCAGCCAGTTGCGTCGCTTTTCTAGCCATATGACTTAGACCAAGTGAAGCACACGGCCCCTTAATCGAATAAGCAAAATGGCTGACCGCTTCTGAATCTTTAGACTCTACCGCCAGTTCGAGACATTCGACAAAGGTGCCGGAGACGCCGACAAAAAGACGCAGAATTGCTTCTGATTCGGCAGCGCCGTATGTGCTCTCCAGTTGTTTAATATCGATAGGACCTTCTGCCGCTCTTGAAGAAAGCAATGAAGACGGTTCTCTGGCGTCATCGAAGAGCACAACGCGTGCGCGATTGGCCAGACTTTGTTCGCCTTCGGTAATCTTGGCTGGCAGCCATTTTGTAATTGACTGGCGCAATAAAGTTTCAGGCGAACCTTTGGTAATAAAATCGTTCATACCGACAGCAAGACACTTTTCTCGATCACCTTCGCGATCGTAAGCAGTTACTGCAATAATTGGAATTTGCGCTTTTTCAGGATTAAGAGAGCGAATTTGTGTTGTCGCTTCGTAGCCGTCCACCTCGGGCATATCGCAATCCATCAAAATCAGATCAAAATCGTCAGAGCGCACCGCATCTACGGCTTCACTTCCGCTTTTGACCAGTGTGACGGCAAAACCCATGCGTTCCAGCTGAAGTTTAAGCAGCTTTTGATTAACGGCGACATCGTCGGCTACCAGCACTTTTACATCTTCGCCCATAAGTTCGTTCGTGTTCTTAGACGCGTCGTAGACATCTGGATGAACCTGCGCTGTATTTTCATGTTCTTTATTGGCGCTGTCCGCCAGTTCAATATCCTGACTTCGCACTCTCGTCAGTTTACGGCTCAACATATCGAGTTCTTTGCTGGCCAGGGTAATGTTGTCCAGCCTTTGCTCAAGCTCGCCGCAAAGGTTGGTCAACTCGTTGACAACCGCGACGTGTTCGGTGATGTCGGCTAAAAAAGCGATTACGCCACCAATCTCACCGCTCTCCGGACCAGAAAGATTAGAAACCGTCACCCGCAACCACATCGGCCTGTCTGTCTGGCCTGGTCTTTTGACAATTAACTCACTATCTTCCAGCTTTTTTGCCGTGCCGCTTAGAGT
>JADYXQ010000214.1 GCA_021772135.1 Candidatus Obscuribacter sp. | reverse complement strand
TTTGCGGTGAAGCAAACAGAGATCTTCATTCTTATCGGAAGCAATAACTAAATTTTTCTTGGCCGGTTTTGCAGATGGTTCTCCAGTCGCTTGCGCAACGGGTTTTTCAGAGGTTGACGACACTTTCGAAGAAACCGCAGGGTGTCTGGATTCGTTGTTAGACATTAGTAAGTACCGTTTGATTTTGTTTTCTTAACTGAGGCAGATGGACCTGCATCGTTTTGTTCACTATTCAGATGATCAAGCTCAGGCTGATTGGTCACGATTAAAAAGGCGATGATGAACAAGACAAGGTTGTCAGTTGCAATCTCAGGCCGTTTTTCATTGTCGTCTGTATTTACCATAGTGGGCTCCAGGTAATGAAACTCGATGCCAACTGATTATGCCGCCACCTCCCTGCCATATAAGCAGTTGGAATGGTTGGAAATTTGGCTTTTGTGAGGGTTTTGTGAGGGTTGTTCTGTTACTTCGACTTATTAGTAGATGTGCTGATCTATATAAATTGTGGGTATTCGAAGTGGTCAATTCAAGCCCATCTAACAAAGGTGATGCAGGCTGAAAATTGACAACATCGAGCGTGTGAACTGTCACCACTGGAGGTGCTCGGCAATGGCCAAGTGCCAATAATTGGTCATTGCCGAACAATCAAGACGGGGTTCTGACTATGTACTTTTTCTCACTACGTTTATCATTCGTGCGCGAGCTAGCGAACAGTAAGGCGATTAGCGCCACTGACACAATGGCTTATTAAGCAGGGCGGCCATACAAAGTCATTGCGGCTTCATACTCAATTAAAAGAGCCCTCTGCTCGTCTGCATTAGCTTGCAGCCGAGCCGCTTTGCAAATGAAGACATAGTCAGCTGATTGACTGCCATATAGATTGACTACCTCGACGAGGTAATCAAAAGTGTTGAGCTCGCGATAGCCTGGAGTTTGAGTCGCTAGTGACTCTGCTCGGGCAAGAGCCTTCGAAAATCTTAGTTGTCTTAATTGCGCGAAAGAATATGAGTCACTCGTGTCTTTGGTGCAACCTGGAATGAGGGTGAAGCAATCAGCAATTTGCAAAAGAGCAATTTGCAACCTGATCTCTAATTCGCCTTTTCTGGCTGACTTCTCAATTTCTCTTTCAGCGTACTTGAGAACAGAATAACTTCTCTGCAGCTCTTTTTCTATTGCCTGCTCGATCAGGCGGTAGTTACCCAAGTAAAAGACATTTTGAGAATATTGACAAACAGTGCCGGGACTGCAGATTTGACCTAGCAGCAAGAGCGCTAATTCTAAATGTGCTGTGGCTTGCGCGAGGTGAAGGTCTGCTAGCCAGAGGAGCACCTCAAGACTTTCCAGAGATTTCTCACCAAACCGCTCTTCACGATCAGTCAAAACCTCAATAAGACTCCTTCTCGCTTTTGTCATTTTGCCTGAGGCGGCTAGAGTTTTTGCCGCATTTAAGCGACTACGGTCGTCCATCTGGTGGAACAGTTCAGAAAAAAGGTTTGCCATGGTGTTCACTTATTGTTTTAAATGTGGCTGATTCGGCCAAATTACTAAAGACGTCTAACCGGCGACAGTTTTACGGCTCGATGGAAAGGCTGTGTTCGAAGTAAAAAATCTAGCTGCTTAGCTTGGCCATCTACCAATATCAGGCACCAGATCAGAGGCCGCTTATAGTATTGACAGCGCTTGCCTACAGCCGTCTTGGGCAAATTTGCGGTGCTGATGAACTGTTCAAAATTGCTCAGCTCATCACCATTTAAAAGAGCTCTATCAACCGACACCATAAACAATGGGCTTTTGGGCTCGGTTGAGGCTGTTCTGCTGATTTTCGCCTCCGCAATCGACTGGCTGGGCACAAATTGTGAGACGGCCACTGCGAGAAGAGCGATTGCCATGAATCTACTGAAATTGATATTTTTCATGATTTCCTTGTCGTACTGTATTCGGCTAAAAATTCTCTGATTGACTCTGGGTCGACAGCTACACCCGTTCCTTCTTCATACTTACTTTCTCGACGCTTATCTTTGAGTTTTACTACTGCCTTGTTTAATCCCACCAGTGCGCCTGCCCGATTGATCAAGGGCCCACCAGAATCACCCGGGCGCAGCAGCCCGGCCGTTATAAGAACATCGCCGCGGTTGTTTACGGTCAAGACTTTGCCAATTGCAACTCTGAGCGAGTTTCCAAAAGGTGAGCCAACAGCACAAACGTCTTCGTCATCTTTGGGTGTAGACGTTGCAATTTCTATTGAGTGAGCGAATTTGCTTGAGTCACCTTCAAGCTTAAGAAGTGCAAGATCTTTGCTTCGATTTGAGCCAATGAAAGTAGCACCAAACGTGCTTCCATCAGCAAATTCACCTCTAATTTGCCCCTGTCTTTTGACTACGTGAAATGCTGTCAAGATTTCACTACCATTTATGATAACGCCCGTGCCAAATTCAGTTTTGCCATTTTTTACCCTGTCTGTTATTCGCACGGCAAAGTTTTTGAGGATATTGTCGCAAGAATGCTCAAGCTCCTCTAAAGCTGACTTCGGGGTGGTGTTTGATGTTGTAATTGATACTGAGGGTGGTGTTGTCAGTGGTGTTGTCGGCAATTCAGAAGTCACGGCTGTAACATCTGGGCGCACGACACCATCTGCAAAGAACCTTTCCACATTCAGGCCTGCAGTCACTGCACTATCTTTGAGGCTATAGATAATAGTCGCCTGCGCGGCAATAATTGCTGCCAATAAAGC
The DNA here is from genome assembly GCA_021772135.1 of Candidatus Obscuribacter sp. Lineage (GTDB taxonomy): Bacteria > Cyanobacteriota > Vampirovibrionia > Obscuribacterales > Obscuribacteraceae. Next base: position 578 of record JADYXQ010000214.1, on the reverse strand, counting down.
ATAACCGAGCCAGCCGCGCGTCTTGAGGTAGTTCATTTTTGGTCATCTCATTGGTGATTAGAAAAGGTCGTCAACGAACTGTGATCAAACTCGCCATAGCAACTTAAGCAATTTTCGAAACTGACGAGCGGTATCGCACAATACAGTCATGAGAACTGTTTGATATCTTGGCAGTAAGTCAGGAATGGTAATTATTGGATGGAAGTTTTGATGTTGTTTGTTGGTGAGTAGATAAATCAAATCTATCTAAACACCCTTACTGTGATTTTTTGAAACGCATGAGCGCTGCTTGGCATTAACGACGCATAACGCACCACATTGACGCTATGCTAGCCGTTTCATCTTGACAGTGACCAGTCGCTCAGAGCGCTAAAGATTTGAAATAAAGCGAATCCAAATTTGTAGAGTTGTCTTTCTTTCGGCATGTACTTGTCACAGTTGATTTGATTCAATTTAAATCGAGTCAACAAGCTTGAAAGCTCAAGGATCCCCTCATTTCTTTAACGAATATTGATCTTCTATCCATTGATTTTCTGATCTGACAGGATCATGATTCGCTCATTACCAGTGGGAAGGAT
>JADYXQ010000213.1 GCA_021772135.1 Candidatus Obscuribacter sp. | reverse complement strand
GGGCTATCATCACCGGGCCGGCGAGCCTCACGCTGAAGTTCATGCTCTCAATCAAGCCGGTGACGAGAGCCGCGGCGGCACCCTTTATGTCAACTTAGAACCATGCTGCCATGTTGGTCGCACTCCAGCCTGCTCCAAAAGAGTGATTGAAAGTGGCGTCTCACGCGTGGTTGTCGGAATAATCGATCCTAATGTGAAAGTGGCCGGCGGTGGTATAGCCGATCTTTCGGCGGCCGGTATTGAAGTGGTAAGTGAGGTTTTGCCTGCTGATTGTTATTATCTTAATCGTGGATTTATCAAAGCCCAGACCGAAAAATTGCCCTGGCTGGCACTGAAAATGGCTATGACTCTTGATGGCAGTATTGCCGATCGCGATTGCGGCAGCCGCTATGTCAGCGGTGAGGCAGCAAGATCTTTTGTCATGGATTTGCGCAACCGCTTCGACTGTGTGCTTATCGGTGCCAACACTGCCCGGCTCGACGACCCGCAATTGACGGTGCGCAATAACTCAGGAAGCGAAGGAGAGCAGCGCGATCCACTCAAAGCGGTGCTCGACTCAAAATGTTCAGTAAAGCCTGATGCCAGAATTTTTGAGAGCGGAGAAACCGTTTTATTTTGCCTCGAGCAGCATTTGACCAAGCCTAGTCGCTTTCCGTCAAATTGCCGCGTGGTGCCTGTTGCGGCATCCGAGAACGGTCAGCTAAATTTGCAAGATTGCCTTCAATATTTACTCGCCCAGGGCGTGCAGAAGATACTCTGCGAAGGCGGAGGCGAGCTGGCCGGTGCTTTAATCGACGGCGAATATGTCGATGAGCTTTACTGGTTTATCGCGCCTAAGATGCTCGTAGACAAGTCGTCGTTGCGTGCCGTGGCATCGCCGAAGAAAAGGCTCATTGGCGACGCTGTGTCCTGGGAAATTTGCAGTTCCAGTTTTTTAGCAGATGACATATTGCTACACGGCCTCAACAGCCGACACGAGAAATTTGTAATTTAAAATTTGGGGAAAAGTGATTTTTTAGCTGCCATGCTGTTTTAATGGTGGAAAATCAAACTATTACTTTCAAAAAGCAAACCCTATCTGGCTGGCACTGGCTTGATTCTGACTATTATGCTGAAGGCAGCGAACAGGTCAGGCTTTTACCTAAGGTCTCTCGCCCCAGTCGCTGGTTGCCTTTTGTATTCCTGCATCTGGGCGCCCTTCTTGCCTTGGCCTATACTGCGTCTCCTTTTACTTTGTCAATGGTTGCCGCGCTCTACTTTATTAGAATGTTTGCAGTCACTGCTTTCTATCATCGTTATTTTTCTCATAGAACTTTCAAAACCAGCCGTCTGGTTCAGTTTTTATTTGCCGTTCTGGCCACGTCTTCTGCTCAACGCGGTCCGTTGTGGTGGGCGGCTCACCACCGCAGTCATCACAAATTATCCGACCGCGAAGGCGATTTGCATTCTCCTCATGTCAGTGGCCTGCTCTGGTCGCACATAGGCTGGATCACCGCCGACGCCAACATGCCGACAGATTATGGTGCGGTTCAAGATCTGGCAAAATATCCAGAACTTGTCTGGCTCAATCGCTTCGATTGGCTTCCACCTACGGCCCTGGCATTGAGTTTAATCGGCCTTGGCTTTGTATTAGAAAAAGTCTCTCCGGGTCTGGGCTCAGGCCCCATGCAGCTTCTCTTGTGGGGTTTTTTTGTGAGCACCGTTCTGCTCTTTCACGGCACTGCCACCATAAACTCCCTCACACATCTATTTGGCAGTGTGCGCTATGAGACAAATGACCAGAGTAGGAATAATTTTTTGCTGGCCTTAATTACTCTGGGAGAAGGCTGGCACAACAATCATCACCGTTATCCGGGCAGCACCAGGCAGGGGTTTTACTGGTGGGAAATTGATTGCACCTATTATTTTTTAGTGGTGCTTTCCTGGCTGGGTATTGTCTGGGATTTGCATCCGGTACCGGCGCAAGTCTACTTGCCCACTGAGGGCGAGAGGTGAAAAAGTTAGCGATTATCGGCGCTGGAATTGCAGGCCTGGCCTGCGCGTACAAACTCAAAGAGCAGTTTGAACTAACGATATTTGAGAGTAATGAATATCTTGGTGGGCACACAAACACCATAGGTTTTTGCGATCAGGAAGCGAAGCAAATCGCTTTCGACACTGGCTTTATGGTTTACAACCAGATTACTTATCCTAATTTGACTGCCTTATTTACCGAACTACAGGTGCCTGTCAAAAAGACAGACATGTCATTTTCGGTGCAATATCTGCCTGCCGCCCTTGAGTGGAATGGCGCCGGTTTAAAGCGTATTTTTGCTCAGCGCAAGAATCTTTTAAGCCCACGCTTCTGGCGCATGCTAACTAAGCTCGATTGGTTCAATAAACACGCGGTCTCGCACCTCAATGACGACCGAGTGTCGACGTTTTCAGTGCGGCAATATGTTGACCATTTTAAAATGGGCGAAGAATTTCTGCACTGGTATTTGATACCTATGGGTTCGGCGGTGTGGTCTACTCCACCTTCTAAAATGCTTGATTTTCCTATGGCTAATCTGATTCGATTTTTTCATAATCACGGTTTTCTCGGCCTTGACACGCATTTTCAGTGGTACACAGTGGATGGTGGCGCCAGACAATATGTCAAACTGCTTGCAGCATCATTGCCCGAACGAACAAGATTTAAAGGCGCTGCTCTTTCGGTGGAAAGGCACGAACATACACATTCTGGCAATGCAAACGTGTTTTTTGCCGGGGGCTCGGAAATATTCGATCAGGTGATAATGGCTTGCCACGCCGATCAAGCTCTGGCTTTGCTGGTGTATCCCACACCCCTCGAGAGTGAATTGCTTACGGCTTTTAAATATGAACGCAATCAAGTCACCGTTCACAGCGACCAGTCGGTTATGCCAAAAGAAAAAAGAGCTTGGGCTTCTTGGAATTATCGGGTGGAAAAATCTGACTTGCAGATGCGCTCAAGCACTCATTATTGGATGAATAATCTTCAGGGCCTCCATTGCGGTGACGATTATTTCGTTTCGCTCAATAGCGCTGGTTTGATTGACGCAGGTAAGGTGATTAAAGAAATTGTCTATCATCACCCACTTTTTGATCTCGCCACAGCTGAAGCTCAGCCGCGTTTACCGGCCTTAAACAATGTCCGTGCTGACCAGACGGTTTATTTCTGCGGTAGTTATTTTCGTTATGGTTTCCACGAAGACGCACTTACTTCGGCTCTTGATCTTGTTTCGATCTTACAGAATCAGAATTGTCTGGAGACGGTTGTCGTATGACTGATATAAATAATTTGAGCAGCGAATTTATTTCGAAAATTTATCGTTGCAAAATTGTGCACCATCGCTTTTTGCCCAAGGTCCATCACTTTAAATACGGCATTTTTATGCTTTATCTCTACCTGGACGAACTGGATAGTCTATCAGAGGTTATACCGCTCCTCAGTCGCAACCGGTTCAATCTTTTTAGCTTTTACGACAACGACCATTTGAAATTTTCACAAGAGAATGATCTGGCGTTAAAAGAGCGCATGGTGAGATATCTGTTCGAACAGGGTGTCATTGCAAGCGTGTCGCACTTTAGCGGCAGAATTGCTCTGCTAACCTTGCCACGAATTTTGGGTTATGTCTTCAACCCGGTTTCATTCTATTTTGTCTTTGACAAAGACGGCACGCCTCTGGCCTCCGTTGCCGAGGTTGGTAACACATTTGGCGAGATGAAGATCTATTTGCTCACTGACAAAAAGTCGAATACCGATGCAACCACGTTTGACCTCGTGACGGCCAAACATTTTTATGTCTCACCATTTTCTTCAGTGGCCGACTTCTTTCATTTTAATTTGCCCCTGCCAGGTGAGAGTCTCAACCTCTCGATTAAGTCTCTCAGCCCTTCAGGGGAGGCACTTTTAACCACTAATCTAAGCGGGCAGAGTAGATCAATCACAGAATTAAATCTCACGCTTTTCTTGCAATATCCACTACTGACCTTGAAGGTAATAGGGTCCATTCATTTTCACGCTCTCTTGCTCTGGCTGAAGAAAATTCCATTTTATGCCAAGCAAGATAATGCCGAATTACAGACCGACGTGCTTGGCCAGCCAAAGGAACAAAATGTTAAAGTCGAAGCTTGATTTAATTGACAAAAATAGTGATTTCGGCGCCGCCGGACACAGTGGTGCCAGGCTGTCATTACTTGAACAGGTCTGCCGCAAACTGGTACTGGGAGCGCTTTCAGCTATGACCTGCGGTCGGCTCAAGCTGACTCTGCCTGAAGGTCAAACACTTTATATCGGCGCGCAACCAGGCTCTGACGAGCTAATCAGTGCTGAGATCAATGTGCTTGACGAAAGGTTCTTTAAACGCCTGGTAGTTTTTGGCCATGTTGGTCTTTCAGAATCGTATATGGATGGCCACTGGTCCACTCCTGATGTGGCCGGTGTGATTGCCTGGGCTCTTCTGAACGTCAATAGTTGCCAGATTCTCGAAGGCAACGGCGGCTTTCGCTGCTTCAATTTTCTTGGTCTGGTCAATCAACTTTTGCATTATGGCCGTCGCAATCATGAAAATAATAGCCGTCGCAACATTTCCTATCACTATGACTTGAGCAATGATCTGTTCAAGCTTTTTCTTGATCAATCAATGACATATTCCAGCGCCTATTTTAAAAATTGGAATATCAGTTTGAAAGAAGCGCAGCAGGAAAAATATGAAAATCTCTGCCGCAAGTTGCAGCTCAAGGCCTCAGACAGCGTGCTCGAGATTGGCTGTGGTTGGGGCGGTTTTGCTGAATATGCAGCTAAGAATTTTGGCTGTCGCATTACTGCAGTGACAATATCGCAAGAACAATTCGACTATGCAAAAGATAGATTAGCTGCCTGCGGTTTAACAGATCGGGTGGTGCTACGTTTACAAGACTACCGAAAGATACGCGGACAATTCGACAAAATTGTCTCAATCGAGATGATTGAAGCGGTTGGCCACGAATACCTGGATGTGTTTTTCAAGCAATGTAACCTCTTATTGAAAAAAGATGGTTTGCTTGCTCTGCAAATGATTACTTGCCCTGACTCGCGCTACGATCTATTGCGTCAGAATACTGACTTTATTCAGAAACATATTTTTCCCGGTTCGCAATTACTCAGTCACAGGCGAGTCAATCAAGCGCTTGAGCACTGCGGCAGCGACCTTTTTCTGCATGACCTAGAAGATATCGGCAATTATTATGCCAAGACCCTGGAAATCTGGCAAAACGAGTTCGAATCGCGGCTGGAGGCGGTGCACAAGCTTGGTTTCGACCAGGTTTTCGTGCGCAAGTGGCAATATTATCTATCCTATTGTTTTTCGGCCTTTGCCATGCGCAATATCACTGCCGTTCAGGCAGTTTATACTAGACCCAACAATCTCAATTTGAGCCACAGTGAGCTGCTCAAAAGATTGGTCTAAAGTCTCATGGTAAATTCAAATGACTGCTTCTGATCTTGAAATTGAACGAGCTGCTGCCTATCTCAAAGCGGGCAAGTTGGTGGCATTTCCCACTGAGACTGTCTATGGCCTCGGGGCCGATGCCACAAACGAGAATGCCCTCGCCGCACTCTATGCCCTCAAAGGGCGGCCGGTATCGCATCCGGTTATTGTGCACATTGCTTCTGTTCAAGAACTGCAGTCGTGGGCGAAGAATATTCCCGACGACGCCTACAAACTGGCTGAGAAATTTTGGCCCGGTCCTATGACCTTAATTTTGCCCAAAGCCGACCATGTGCTGGGTCAAGTCACCGGCGGGCAAGATTCAGTCGGCCTACGTGTACCGGCTCACCCTCTGGCCTTGAAATTGCTTGCCCTTACCGGAGGCCTGGCGGCACCGTCGGCAAACAGATTCGGGCGTCTGTCGCCCACAACGGCTCAAGCTGTAATTTTAGAATTTAAAGATGATGCTGGCCTGGCAATGGTACTTGATGGCGGCGCTTGTGATGTCGGAATTGAATCGACTATTGTCGCCTTAAATTCTGGTGCCGGCAGCGCCAAGATTTTACGTCCGGGCATGATTGATGCAGGCGCTGTTGAAGATCTGCTTGGTTATAAGGTAACTTACTCTGAAACTCGCGACTCTGGAACTCGTGTTCCGGGCTCTTTGCCTAGTCACTACGCTCCTGAAACCAAGCTCACTGTAGCTGATGCCGCTGATTTAATTGTGCTTGTAATGGAACTCAATGCACTGGACAAAGGAGTTGGCGTTATGGCTTCGGCGGCCACTGTGGCTATTCTTAAAGATAATCTCACTGGTCGTGGTTATGACCGCATTATTACCGCTCCAGATTCAGCTGACGAATATGCCCGCCTGCTTTACGAACAAATGCGCCGTTTTGATCAATTGAAACTCGACCGCATATTTGTGGAGGCTGTCCCTGCCGGCAACCAGTGGGACGGCGTGCGCGATCGTTTGCAACGCGCTAGTGCCGAATCAGAATTAGCTGCCGATACAGATTAGAGGATCAATCAATTTGCCAGTGCCAGAACTTACCCCACTCGTCACTTTAATGCTTTTAAGTTTTGGCACCATGATTGCTCTCATGTTTTTAGTCTGGTTGCTCAGCCGGAAATTGAACAATGCTGGTATTGTTGATGTAGCCTGGGGCTTCGGCTTCGTCATTATCGCTCTCATTGATTTTATCTGGGCATATTTTCATGGTTGGGGATGGCTGCCACGAAACCTAGTGGTACTGGCTATGGTGGCTTTGTGGAGTCTCCGTTTGGGCATTTTTCTTGCAATGCGTTTTAAAAGAATGTGGCCAGCCGAAGATGCACGGTATACAACCTATCGTCAGGCCTGGAAAAATCCTCAATTAGGCCTGTTGCTTGCTTTTGAAATGCAAGCGGTGCTGTTGGCCGCATTGACTTTGCCTTATGCACTGGCAATGGTCAGCGCTGTGGCGCAATTTTCTATTTTTGAACTTTCAGGAATAGCTCTGTTTTTAATTGCCTTGATTGGTGAAAGTGTGGCCGATCATCAGCTTGAGACTTTTAAAAAAAATTCGGCTAATCACGGCCAGGTCTGTCAAAGCGGTCTCTGGTATTACTCAAGACATCCTAACTATTTTTTTGAATGGATGGTCTGGCTGGCCTTTTTTGTTTTCTCCCTGGCATTTCCCTATGGTTGGTCAACTTTTTATTGCCCGATACTGATGCTCTGGTTCTTGTTAAAGGTGACCGGTGTCAAGGCCACTGAAGAACAGGCTTTGCGCAGTAAAGGTGAGGCTTATGCCGCTTATCAACGAACTACCAGTGCGTTTGTGCCCTGGTTCAAAAAAGGAGTTACCTAAAATATGTCGCCAACTGAAATCAACCATAGAAAAGCTCCCGACGAAATTAAGATTGATTTTTCTAAGTTGAGCAAACCAGGTTCAGAAGCCTTTATCTATGAAATTCTGGCCACCAATCTGGTGCCTGATTTTATTATTCGCGCCGGCATTCGCACCATGCTGTCAAAGAAATTAGAAGAAGAAACTTTCGCCACCCATGAGCAGCAGCAAGAACATTTGCTTAGCATGGTGAAAGAGCTGTCGCTGTTGCCTATTGCTGTCAAGACCGACTCGGCCAATGAACAACATTATTTGGTGCCGCCTGAGTTTTTTAAACTCTGTCTTGGTAAGCGCATGAAATATAGTTCTTGTTATTACGTCAATAGTAGCGACACGCTAGATCAAGCAGAAGAATCGATGCTGACTTTAACGGCAGCTCGCGCCGATTTGCGCAATGGTCAGCGCATTCTTGAGCTTGGTTGCGGTTGGGGATCTCTGACACTTTTTATGGCCGAACGCTTTCCTCAGAGTGAAATCATTGCGGTTTCTAATTCCAGCGCTCAGCGTCTTTATATTGAAGAACGTTGTCGGCAGCTGAGTCTGAGCAATGTCACTGTGACTACATGTGATATGAATGATTTTGATTTTAAGTTTCCCACTGCGATCGACAGGGTTGTATCAGTAGAAATGTTCGAGCATATGAAAAATTATGATCTTCTGCTTTCTCGCATTGCAGGCTGTCTTAGCCCTGATGGAAAATTATTTGTTCATATATTTACTCATAAAGAACTTTGCTATCACTACGAAGATAAAGACGGCAAAGATTGGATGACGCGCAATTTTTTTGCCGGCGGCATTATGCCTGCCAACGACCTGCTGCTTTACTTCCAAAAAGATCTCAAAATTGAAAAGCACTGGACCATGAGCGGTGAGCATTATGGACAAACTGCTAATCACTGGCTGGCCAACATGGACAGCAATAAAAAGGCAATAATGCCCATTCTGGCAGACACTTATGGCAATGAGCAAGCACTGCGCTGGTGGGCTTTCTGGCGATTGTTCTTCATAGCCTGCGCCGAACTCTGGTCGTTTCGTCAGGGGCAAGAGTGGATGGTTTCGCATTATTTATTCAGCAAATAGCCGCTCTTGAGATCTCTAAACGCAAAAAATCACAATCTTTTGCTCTATAACTGAGCCCTTGTAATAGACTTATGTCTTCGTTTGAGCGCTGGAGATTTTATGGCCGATCACAATACACCCGCATCTGATGTCGTTGGCGTCATGGACGCTTTGCGCGAATCAACCAAAGATATGCACAATGAGACTGAAGGGCACGATTTCCAGAAGCAACTGGGAAGTGGCACCGTCAGGCAAGATCGCTACGTTGCCTATTTGGGCCAGCTCTATTTGATGCATAAGCAGCTGGGCGAATTGTTGAAGCGGGCCGCTTCCACAGACGGCCGCGTGGCCGCGGTGCTTGCTCCCTATCACAGCGATCTCTCTGCCGTTAGCAGCGATCTTGAATACTTTTCCGTTGCTCCCGAGGGCGTTGTGCCAATCGCATCGACTGCGGGCCTACTGAGCTATATGGATGAGCTGGCCAGGCGTTCACCGCTGGCCTTGCTCGGTTTCCTTTACGTGCTTGAAGGTTCAACTAACGGCGCCAAGTTCATGGCCAAAACTTTGCGGGCCGGAATGAATTTGCCCGATGACCGAGGTGCGAGCTACTTTGATCGTTATGGCGACCAACAGCGTGAGCGCTGGAGCCATTTCAAAGAAACCATGAATGCACAAGGTTTCAACCAGAGTGAAATCGATGCCATTGTCGCCGAGGCAAAAAGACTGTTTCAAACATTCTTTGATATCGGCAATGAATTGATTGCCACAAGCAGCGCTGTACTCTAGGCATTAATGTCAGCAGGTTTGGATTTGTCCAATTTGCGGTACTTTGTCATGGAGTGCAGGAGTATCTATGAGCGCAAGTGAACCTCAACCCGGCCCCGCGGCCGACGCCCCTGTGGAGCGCGCGAACCAGCGAATTGGCGTAATAGCGGCTTTCTGGGAGTCTCTTGCTCACGTAAGGCAGGCCACGAACGATAAGGCCGTCACTATTCGAGAGACCGATAAACAGAGTGCGCGAATTTTGCGCGGTTCTGTTGTGGCAGCACTGATCTTTCTCTTCTTGCCCCTGGCCGGCCTTGGGCGTTATGCGATCATTTGTTTAATTGCCGCCGATTTGTTTTTCCTGTTTGCGCTGACCATATTTATTGTCGGACGCTTTGGTATTTTGCGGGTTATGTCGCCACGTCACGCTCTGGTCTGCTGGCAATTGATGGTAGGTACCAGCCTGTTTTCCATGGCACTGGCCATTAATGGCGCTTTCATTTTAGTGATGGTGCTGGCGGGACAATATTTGATGCAGCGTTGAATAACGCAAAATCTCGAGCTTTGAGCACTACCGGTAGTATTAATCCACCGGTAGTATTTTTTTATAAGACTCTAAGTAACTGACTGACGGCCTTGATTGGGTTAGTTTTGAATTAGCTGGGCATATTGTGAATCGTAAGGCGTTAACTGTGTCGAGTTAGGTTGAGAAACCTATTGCTGTAGACACAGGCTGAAAAAGGATGGTGTCCAATGCTACGGAGATCGGGTCCGCTCCCTAAAACTTTGCAGAAATTACCGGCGGCGCCGGGATTGTCTGAAATCCACCACTATTTATCGGTGGCCATGGAGCATCGGGGAAGGCAAGTTGAAATTACCTGGTCTACACCGGACAGGGCAATAGATTTCACTCTTAATATTCATTGTCCCTGGCGTGGCGGAGACACCGAATGGAAGTTATTTGTCGGCAAAAACATGCGCCTGGTTTGGGATTACACCAGTTGCGACGTTTTGCTTGTCTACAATTTGATTATTTCGTCCTGCGGTGAGGTGCACCAGAGCGTGCAAGCCGATGGCGTGTTATCTGTGAGCGAGGCTTTTAGAGATTCGTCGAAACGACGTGACACTCTCTTTATGCAGACTTCGAAGCAAAATGACGAAACTGATCCGAAGAGCAATAAATCGGTTACTCAGCCGCAAGACAATGCCTGGACCCGCTCTACATTGCCGCCTACTGGTGATCTGTCACTGGTTGAGATTTCCCGATTGCTGCAATCTATATTGCTGGCAAAAATGACTGGTCGTCTTGATGTTGACCAGGGTAGTTTGCACGCCAAAATATTCTTTGTCGATGGTGAACCTCAACATGCTGACGTGGGCGGCATTCTCGGTGATGAAGGCATTTTAGACCTGCTCACCTGGCGGGAAGGCAAATATAAATTTGAACCAAGAGTAAGAGTGGCTCAGAGAAACGTCGCGCAGCCCATTGAAAGTCTTGTTATTTTGGGCGTGCATCTCGTTGATAAAGTCACATTCTTACGCAACGTCGGCTTGCAGACTGATTCTGTGCTGATTCGTAAGCACGAGAGCGTGGTTGGCTATGATTTTGAAAATCTCGCCGCTCACGATACCACTGTGGCCAGCCATATACTGAAAGCTTTTTATTCGGTGATTGACGATAAGACCACAATTAAGGCTCTGGTGGATAAAACCCGTCTGTCACGCAGTCAGTGGGTGCCTCTAATCACCCTTCTACTCAATGCCGATTTGATCACTTTCACCAACGACTTTATTGGTATGAAAGAAGAAAAGGCAGTAATTGCTGCCAAGATTATTGATAAATCAAAAATTCACAGCGTCATGATGAACTTGCGGCGGCCTGAAACCGGCATGTTCACTTACGAAGCGTTCTTGTATTTTCTTGAGCAAGAATATTTCCGCGGTTACAGATCAGGCAGTCCGCTTTCTGTAATGGTGATGGAAATGCGCGTAATTAGCGGCCCGCCCCATTTTGAAAGACAACCGCTCGACACTCCTGCGCTGGCGGAAGTAGTGCGTCGCATCAGCCGTTTGAAGCGTCACATCGATTTGCTCGCCCACTATGATCAATATGATTATGCAATGCTCTTGCCTAATACAAAAACTACCGGTGCCAATACATTCGCTCAGCGAGTGGCTAAAGCAATCTGGAGTTCGCCTCTGAGCGCAAATATCGATAGCTCAAATCTTTCGCTTGCCTTTGGTGTCAGCTGCATACCTGAAGATTGTCTTGATCTAGGTGTCTTGCTGGCTGCCGGTGAAGCAGCTAAAGCGGCGGCCCTGCGTGCGGCCATGCCTATCGCGCTTTATCGCGATATCAAAGCTAGCTAATTAGATAATGGCGTATCAGGGATGAATAGCTGAAGTAACCTGATCTAGCAAGTTGACCACCGCTAAAATTGCTACCACAAGCAAAATGGAACCACTGATGGCGCAAGCCACCACCACTTTAGTGGCTCTGCCGAGATATTTTCCCACGCGTGGGTCACTTGCCATTGACGATAACTTCTCTGTCATTTCGGCCGATACAAGCGGCTGTGGTGTCGAGTTGGGCGGCGGAATGGGCGGTGTAGATTCACCTGACGCATTGGCTTCTATTTTTTCAGGATCCATTTAAAAACCTCAGGGCGACTATTCTATTATATGACTAATTGCAGCCAGGTCTAATTGTAGGTTCACGGGGCAAACACCCCGCGCCTTGCTCTTACCGGCGATAATCTCGGCAATGCCCGCCATGGCCTGGTCGCTTGGATCAAAAGCGGCCAGCGATGCAGTGATGGAAGCGGGCATTTTGAGCAGATCGTATGGTGTGTCGGCGGCAACGTGAATAAACTGATGCTCTTTGTCCATGTTGTTTCCAATTTGCTCAGCCAGACGTGCCTGGGCGCTGTTGATAAAAGAGCGAAAAGTTACCAGAACGACATTGCGGCTAGCACATTGGCCGGCCAGATTTTCAATTTCGGTTTCGTCGAGATTCATGCTGTAGCGCAGGCCTTGGACGCCTGGTAAGTGATCTGAAAGGTAATTTGCCAGCGGCAGTTTATATCGCGCATGTTCAGGGGCGAGCACTAGCCAGTTATCTGCTTGAGACAAATTGCCCTGCAATAAAGCCGGCGCAGTAGCACTGAATCTGGTGCTTATCAGGGTGTCAGTTTCTATTTGCTTTTGCAGCAGTTCAAGGCCTTGCGGCTCGGTTGCCGGGTTTAAACTCTCTGGTTTGCCTTGAAAAAGTTTGTTCAGTCGGGCCATTGCCTGGCTGACTCTCTTATCGCTCAAGCGGCCGCTTTCCATGGCGGCTGCGATTGCTTGCACTGCTTGCAATGATTCGGCAAAGGTGCCGCAGACTAAAATTAAGTCAACACCAGCTTCTACAGCCATAACACAGGCTTCACCTAGGCCGTAAGCGCGGGTTATAGCCTTCATAGTCATATCATCTGATATCGCCAGGCCGTCAAAATTGAGTTCATTGCGTAAAATCTCTGTCACTACCAGCGGTGACAGGGTAGCCGGTTTCTTTTCTTCGAGTTGGGGCAACCAGATGTGACCAATTAAGATTGTCCGCATCGAGGCAATGTTTTTAGCAAATGGAGCGAGGTCATACTCAACTAATTGTGGTCGACTCTTGTTGACAATAGCCAGCTCCAGATGCGAGTCTTGGCTGGTTGAGCCGTGGCCGGGAAAGTGTTTTGGACAGGCGATCAGCCCTGAATTTTCAATGACGCTAATTACTTGAGCGCCCATACGAGCGCTCAATTCCAGATCACTACTGAAGGCTCTGGTGCCTATAACAGGGTTAAGAGGATTGGTGAGCAAGTCAAGAGTCGGAGCGAGGAGTAAATTGAAACCCAGCGCTTTGAGCTGGCGGCAGCTGATCTCAGTTATTGCTCTGGTTTGCTCTTTGTCATTACCGGCCGCCAGGGCCATAGGCGAGGGCAAGGGCGAAAGCACATGGTCAAAGCGTTGTACTGCTCCGCCTTCCTGGTCTACGGTGAGAACCGGTGCGTGAAAAGAAGCATTTAAAATATCGTTCGTCAGGTTGGCCAGCTGTTTTAAATCGCGGGCATTTTCTTTAAAAAGCGTGATACCACCCAGAGTGCCGGCTTGCAGCGCTTGCTTGTGCTCAGCGTCTAAGACAAGGCCAGGCAATCTACCTATTACCAGGCGTCCGGCCATTTGTGCGTATTTGTTCATGGATTTTCCAGAACTAAATTGGTGAGATCAGGCGATAAACATCGACTGGCTTCTGGCGACCTTTGACATTGAATTGCCCAAGAAAATCAAATTTAAAATTGTCTTTGGCCAGTTCGTAAGTGACGCCTTCAACAATAATGTCTCCGGGTCGATCGTCGCCAATTAGTTTTTCCAAGCGAAACACCAGATTGGCAGTATCGCCCAGAAGAGCCGGGTTGGAAGCATTAGAACCAAGATTTCCTGAAGCCACAGGCCCTGTGGCCAGTGCCATATCGAGCATTAGCGGATGGTGTTCAAATGGCCAGACCTTCTTGTCGGCAGCCAGTTTAACTGTGATAATTTTCAATTTCAGTGCAGTAATGCAAGCCTGACAGGCAGAAAGACCACCACCGGTTTTTGCGTCATTGCCTTGCCAGTAAGCCATGATGGCATCACCCGCGATTTTTTCCAGCTGACCGTAATTTTTGTTGATTTCGTCGTTGAGAGTATCAAAAACTTTTTGTGCTGCTTCCATGACCATCATCGGCCTGGTGGCATGCTCTTCCATTAGAGAAGTAAAGCCTTTGATGTCACCGACGAGAATGGTGGCATTCATCATTTGAATGCGGAACTGCGTGCGGTCCTGAGAATCGTCAGAATCTTCATCTTGATTAGGATTATCGAACTCTGGCGGGTCAACCATAATTTCGTATTGCGCTATTTTGACCCGGTCGCCTGAATGCAGATGATATTCTTTGCCGGGCGTCAGTCTCCCGCCGTTGAGCATGGTGCCATTGGTGCTGCCGGCATCGATAATTGTCCAGCCTTCAGATTTGCAACGAATTTCTGAGTGTTGACCCGATACTTCAGGGTAAGGCAATACAAGTTTTTTCATGCCGCCTGAGGCGGGTTTACGCCCGATCTGAAGCACTTCGCCTTCAGTCAGTTCAACAATGTATGACTCCGCAGTGTCAGGATTGACTGTGAGAGTGCCGGATTTCATAGACTTGCTTTGGCGATCACAAAAAGTTTCCTTGCTAAAGATCGTTAATCAAAATCACAGCGTCAGATTATGTCAGGCACTGGCTGCTTTAGCCAGAGACTTTTTTAGATCTTCCACCCGATCAAGCTGTTCCCACGGAAGATTCAAATCAGGGCGGCCAAAGTGACCATAGGCGGCCACGTTGCGATAGAATTTGCCGCCGTTCAATTTTGGCAGTTCATTCAACTTGAAAGTTTTGATAATTGCCGCTGGGCGCAAATCAAAAGTGGAATGAATCAGTTCGGTAATTTTGTGGTCAGGCATTTTGCCTGTGCCGAATGTGGTTACGTTAACTGAAACTGGCCTGGCCACTCCGATTGCATATGCAATTTGTACTTCGCAACGCTCAGCCAGACCGGCAGCAACAATATTTTTTGCCACGTAACGAGCAGCATAAGCGGCTGAACGGTCAACTTTTGTTGGATCTTTACCGGAGAAGGCACCACCGCCGTGGCGTGAATAGCCGCCGTATGTATCCACGATAATTTTGCGGCCGGTCAGTCCGGCATCGCCGTGTGGGCCACCGACAACAAATCTTCCCGACGGATTGATCAAATATCTGGTCTGGTCATCCGGTTTGATGGAAAGATCCTGGAAGACAGGCATAATCACATAAGCTTTCAAATCTTGAGCAATGCGCTCTTGCAGCTTGGTATTTTCTTCGATGCCGTCCACGATTGGATCGTGCTGAGTAGAGACAACAATGGAGTCAACGCGCACAGGTGTGGTGCCGTTATATTCAATACTGACTTGCGTCTTGCCGTCCGGTCTCAAATAATTGAGGGTGCCGTTTTTTCTTACTTCAGATAAGCGCCGAGCAATGCGGTGGGCCACTGAAATCGGCATAGGCATCATTTCAGGTGTTTCGTTGCAAGCAAAGCCGAACATCATGCCCTGGTCACCGGCGCCGGTTTCATCGGCTGCATCGGTTGAAGTAGCCTGCCCTTCGGCGGTGGCTGGACGGCTTTCTAAGGCCTGATCGACGCCAGAAGCTATATCGGGTGACTGTTTGTTAATAGCTGTGAGGATGGCGCAGGACATGGCATCGAAGCCTCCGCCCTTTTCACCGGTGTAGCCGATTTCGGTAATGACGGAGCGAATCAGCTCTTGAAAATCTACAGTGGCGGTGCTGGTTATTTCGCCAGTCACAAGTACCAGACCGGTTGATACTGCACATTCGGCCGCTACTCGCGCTTTGACGTCCTGGGAAAGCATGGCGTCGAGAATGGCGTCTGAAATCTGGTCGCAAACTTTATCGGGGTGGCCTTCAGTTACAGACTCCGAAGTGAACAAATAGTTTGTGGTCAAAGCAGTAACTCCCTAGAGCAGATCAAAATTTGGCACGGCTTAAAAGCTGTAGCTAAGCCGCTTTCAGCTGGCTTAACCTGCTATGCTACCATTTTTTGCCGAACCTGAAATAAATCTATCGTCAGAACCGGGCCCCCGGAATCGAACTCAGCTGTCCTGGTTGCCGAAAATTGATGCTTCTGCCATCAGCTTTGGCGATTTCCAGCCTAGTTTCAAGTGTTACCATATTAAGGAACGTGTATAGGGACCTTCGATGCCAACCGCCTATTCTCAGAAAAGTGACCGTGATTTAGTTTTAGCTTGCCAGAAACGCGAGCCCCAGGCCTTTGAAGAGCTGGTTAAACGGCACCAACGCACTGTCTATTCGTTAATCTATCAATTGGCTCCTGACTGGGAAGACACTTCTGACTTGGCCCAGGAAGTTTTCATACGTGTCTGGCGTTCCATTAACAATTTGAGAAACCCGGCGTCGTTCCGCGGCTGGCTCACTCAAATCGTCACTAACCTTTTCTATGATGAATTGCGCAAGCGCCCACGCCGCTTGCCCACAGTGTCTATGGACGATTCTCACGGCGGAGAAGACGGTGAATCCGACGGTGGAACCCGCGATATACCTGATAATTCCATCCTTCCCGACGAGAAAATCCTTAACAAAGAAGTCTCCGAAGTCATCCGTCAAGCAATGTTGCGGCTGCCGGAACAGTTTCGTACAGCCATCGTCTTGAGAGAAGTGGAGGGTTTAAGCTACGACGAAATTGCAGTAATCACACAGACGGAAATGGGAACGGTAAAGTCGCGAATCGCGAGAGCCCGTACCAAATTGCAAGAATTGCTTAAGCCTTACATCGAACAATCTCAGTCTGTACCAGAGGTTCCTAGCGATGGTTGAAGCTTTAGCTTGCGATAAATATAAGGATGAACTTTCGGCATTGCTTGACAATCAAGTGACTTCCGAACTCGCCATTGAAGTGAATGAACATTTGCTCGGTTGTACTGGATGCACCAAAAGCTATGAATCACTGAAAGCATTGAGCACTATGCTTGGCAAAGCTTTTCTCTCTGATCCTGAGATGCCCGACCTCTGGTCGAAAATGTCTCTTGAAATACCTTCTATATGTGATGTCATTCTCGATGACCTTTCCGCTTATCTAGATGGTGAGTTAACATCACCTGCCCAAGAGGGTGTTAATCAGCACTTAAAAGATTGCGCCGATTGTCTGGCCAAATTTACTGCTCTCAATCAGACCAACCGTTTGTTGTCTAAAGGGCTTGAATTGCCGGCCACAGTCAGTGTCGATCTCTGGTCATCTATTAAAGAGCGTCTCAATGCCGATTGTGCCTTGATTGATAATGAGCTTTCCGCTTACCTCGATCAAGAAGTGGTGTCGCAAAGACACAGAGAAATAACCAAGCATTTGACCGATTGCGCTAACTGTCAAGTTGAGTTCAACAAGATTTCAACTGTGGGCGATATTATGCGCGACTCTTATAAGCCTGAGATTCCAGAAGACTTCGATCTCTGGCCTGGTATCAAGAGCAAATTGCAAGTGGTGCCTTTTACACCAAAAACGCAATCGGCTCAGACTTCTACAAATAAAGTTAAAGGGCTTGATAGACGTCTATATGCACTTGCTGCTGTAGCGGCTGTCTTTGTACTGGTTTTCGGTCTGGGAGCTTTCTGGCTCAATAGCCCGGAACAATCGAACGTGCGTCAGGTTTCAGCGGAAGGATATTTAATTGATTCATCGTTGTTGCAACCAGCAGATAAGGCCGAGGCGGTGGTGTATGAAGAATAGTGCTTACTCGGCAAAATCTGCCGGCGCTATTATTTCTGCCGCTGTGGTGGCAACAATCTGCACTCTTCACTTTGCACCGGCCGGTTATGCCCAGGAAAGCCAGGCAGCACCAGCTTCGTGCAATGTTGACTGGACCAAACTCAATCTTTCACCAGTGCAAAATAGTCAGATTCAAACGCTTGAACAGCAGTGGTACAAAGATTTCAATGAACTGAGCCCGCAAATTCGCGACGAGCAGTCAAAGCTACATAAGCTATTGTCTGATCACAACGCCGATCCGGTGCAAGTAATGTCGATGCAGCAGTCGATTGCTGCTCGCAGAGCACAGCTCAGCAACGCCGCTATGCAAAACTACCTTAATAAGCGTAAAGTGCTCGATGAGAAGCA
This sequence comes from Candidatus Obscuribacter sp., assembly GCA_021772135.1. Classification (GTDB taxonomy): domain Bacteria; phylum Cyanobacteriota; class Vampirovibrionia; order Obscuribacterales; family Obscuribacteraceae. The sequence continues at coordinate 8,579 of JADYXQ010000213.1, read as the reverse complement.
GCAGAAGCAGTTGGAAGACATGATGCGCATTATGATTCAAAATCGCAAAGCGCAAATGAATCCCGGTTCGCAAACTGAAGTAATGCCGGACAAGATTCAAAATTTGATGCGAAGAGTGCGCGAAATTTTGCCCATCGATCAAAATCAAACTAAGTAGATAAGCTAGTCAGTTCAAAAGTAAAAAGCACTATCCATTTAGATAGTGCTTTTTTTTGCTGGTGCTCTGTCGCGGCAAAAAGTGGTTGCAACTCTCTAGTCTAATTGTTCATTCCTTCATTAACGAAATGCAGGTTTTGGTAGAAATGCGGAGGGCTGCAAAGCCTTACTATGAGCCGTTGTTCATCAATTCTGCTTGCAAACGTTGCAAAGTTTTCGATCGTATATCTATTTGGTGATCAATAGTTTCTTTTATGAAGATCTTTTGGACATGGATAATTTTTCAATTGAACAAATATATTTCTTCAGTGTATGCTCAATGCCTACTCGAGTTGTTATTAACGATAACGACAAGCTGCATGATCAGCGATGCAACACCATCAGTGGTGGCTAGCATTAAAACTGATCGGTGCTGCTGATCAGCCAGCAACTAATCTCGTATAATGATTCACTGTTAATAGGACGCACTGACTGAAGCAACTTTTTAGTTACGCCGCTCCTCTACAAATATATCCGCTCCTTCTAACCTTTAATTAGTAAGTAAGGAAGCGTGTCTTTGCCCTGGAAATTTTCCAGATAAGGAAAAACTGAATGACCACTGGAATTGCCTCCGCACCTCTCTCAACCGTTATTAACGAATACGTCAGTACAAATGTTGTGCCCTTTGTCGATCGTGAACGTACATCGGCCTTTAGCGCCCGCACTCTTGTGTTGGCCAGCGCACCTGCTGTTGACGAATTGAAATATCGCAAGCTCATTGACCTTGCTGTGCAGTATGGTGCTCGCCTGCTTGCTTTAAAAAGACGCGACATTGTTTCTGTTAACCAGAAGTGGTGCCAGGTCAGTGAAGCTCTTGCCGGTTCCATCAACCGCGGCAATGAGACCGAGTCTTACTGGAGAAATAAAAATCTCTATGTTCGTCGTATATCGAAACGCTCTAGCGGCTCATCAACTTTTCTGCCGTCTTTAACTGAAATTGCCTGTCAATTTTCCGGAGGCTCCAGTCTGCTTATCACCATCAACGAAATGGAGCACATGGCGCGCTTCGATGTAGTGGAAGCAAAAGGCAAAACCGGCTATTGCCTGGACGGCCTTGATTATGATCTTGCTCTCAGCCAGGTTTTCAGTCTGCTTAAAGAAATTGAAGGCGTTTAAAAGTTTGACCTTAGTTCAATAAAGTGTGACCGCCGGTCTTAGAGCCGGCGGTCTTAATTTGTGGCCCTGAATTATCCAGACTATTTTCCTGGATCTTTTAAGCTGTTTTGCAGCTCTCTCACTGTCTTGTCGAGATCGGTGAGATCTTTCAGGCACTCTTTTAGTTCACTATCGCTCAAGACTTTTTTTGCATTCTTATCGGTCAATCTTTGTGCTTGAATGCGTTTGAGAGTGGCTTTGACATTATCGATATCTTTCAAACTCTTGGCCAACGACTGGCTGACTTTCTTCTCAACCGTTTCACTACGAGCGAGGGTGGCGTTGAACCGATTGCCTAGAACGGCAAACTGTTTGCGATTAATGTCCTTGGCCGGTTTGCCCTCAAACTTATCCAGTTCAAGATTGACCTTCTCCAGTTCGGCGGCAATGGCCGACAATTCCATGCGGCTGGCTTTAACAGCGGCTGAAATCAATTGCAGCTGCCTTACAGGGTCAATAACTGAGGGGTCTATGGCGTTGCTTTGAGCCATGGTCCCTTTGCTTTTAGGGAGCGAGCCCTGTGCCTGGGCCTGGGCACAAGTGCAAGAGGTCACAGTCAACTGTAGAACCGACAGTAAAACCGGCATCAGTACATAGTCAAGATTGAGTTTTTTGATATTTGCAGGCATTTTCATTTTTATATGATACCGAACTTGCTTCAAGCTCCTACACGGAAGCTGGAAGCGGCCCATGAATGTAATATCATGAGCCTGGAAACGCAGGAAGAAAATAAGCGATGATCAAGGAGAAACTGGCCGAGATTTTGCAAAAGGCCTTAGTCGAGGCCTGCGAAAGCGGCAAAATGGGCCCGCTGACAAAAGCTGAGGCAGAAAGTGGCACGGTAGCCATTGTCATCGAAAAGCCCAAGTCGGCAGAGCATGGTGATTTCGCTTGCGGCATGGCCCTTAAAATGGCAGGCCAGGTCAAAACCTCGCCCTTGCGCATAGCTGAGACTCTGGCGGAATATATCGGCAAAAGTAAGGCTGTCGAAAGCGGAGCTATTGCCAAAGTATCAGTGGCAGCCCCCGGTTTTATCAATTTCACACTGGGCACCGCCTGGCTCACCGACGTGATTAACGACGTCCATCGTCAAACCGGCGATTACGGCCGCTCACAAACTGGTGCCGGCAAAAAAGTTTTAGTGGAATATGTCTCGGCCAATCCTACAGGCGAATTGCATATCGGCCATGGCAGAAATGCTGTGTTCGGCAGCTGCCTGTCTAATTTGATGAAATTTGGCGGCTATCACGTTGATCAAGAATTTTATATCAACGATTACGGCGAGCAAATTTTGCATCTGGGAAGATGCGCATGGGCACTGTATCAACGCCTTCAAGGCCAAGATGTTGAGTATCCCGCCGAGGGTTATCCAGAAGAATTTTTGCGCGATTTCGTGCAAAAAGTAGTTGATGTGCACGGCGATAAGTATTTGCAGTCTGCTGATCAGGGGCCCTTTGTAGTCGGTGACCTGGTCAAAGATTTGATTATCGAAAATCAAAAAACGCTTTTGCAAAACCTTGGTATCGAATTTGATGACTGGTATTCAGAACGCAGCTTACATGCCAGCGGCAAAGTGGCCGACGTTTTAAAAGAGTTCGATAAGCACGGTTTTACCTATGAAAAAGATGGAGCCTACTGGTTGAAGGCTCAAGAACTGGGCGACGAGCGCGATCGAGTCTTGCGTAAGTCAACCGGTGCCACTACTTATTTAGCCAATGACGCTGCCTATCACCTGGAGAAATACCGCCGCGGATACGATTTCATCATTAATATCTGGGGTGCTGATCACCATGGCCAGGTGCCGGGACTGAAAGGCGCCGTGCGCGCCCTTGGTCAGGATCCTTCAAAGTTAGAAGTGGTTTTGACGCAGATGGTCAATTTGAGTCGTGACGGTCAAATCGTCAAAATGTCTAAACGGGCCGGCACAGTGATTATGCTCAGCGAAGTTGTGGACGAAGTCGGCGTCGATGCCACCAGATATTATCTAGCTGAATCAAGTCCGCAAAACACTATCAATTTTGACCTTGATCTGGCCAAGAAAACCAGCCGTGAGAACCCGGCCTTTTATATTCAATATGCTCATGCTCGTTGCTGCGCCATTTTGCGCCGCGCTCTTGAGCCTGCAGTTAATGCCGAAACCGGTAAGACTGATGAGCCACCATTTACGCAAGCCCAGTGGCAGGAATTTTTGCGTGATTATCAGTCTGGCGGTGATGTTTTTACTGCTCTGTTTGACCTTGACACAACGATAGTCGGTCACCAGAAAGCCTTGATTGCTCGACTGGAACTATTCCCGGATGAGGTTGAAGAAGCCCTCAAAACACGTCTGCCGGGGCGTATAGCTCGTTATGCCTACGACCTGGCCAATGATTTGCAGAAATTTTATGAAGTTTCCAGAGTGATCACTGATCAATTATCAGTCTCGAAAGCAAGACTGGGACTAATTTTTGCCACAAAGCAGGTTTTAAGTAATGCACTGGGCATAATAGGCGTGTCAGCTCCAGAGCGGATGTAATTTATAGGTCGCCAGACCAGATTTATTGACCAATTTAGGTTGAGGTCTTCCCGCCCTTGACAAGCGATGCTAGGCTAGAGCTATGGCTCAAATTTATCTGTTTTAAATTCAATGATTTACTTTGATTTTGACAATGCAGGGCAATTAAATGCACAACAGGGCAGAAAGTAACAACGGTCGCGACAAATTTAGAGACAATGAACTGAACGAAAAGTTCACTCTCGAGTTTACCAAAGAAGAAGGCCTGCTTCTTCTCACCAGCGCCAGATTGCTGGACAAGCTTGTGGCCGGTGTCACCATCCATGCTCAAGAGCGCGATGAGTTGATCAAAGAAATTATCGGCAAGTTAGCCGGCGCCGTATCGGCTGAAATCGGTCATTTATCGAATGAATTAGCCGATGCCATTGTTGATTCGGTGCTCGGTGAAGGCGAGATGGAAGACGATTATTCGTATGTCTCGGACGCACTAGCCCTCAATATGCAAGATGCCGATTCCTTCCTTGATTCTTATAACGAAGAAGATTTGCAGGCATTGCGGCGCTCAATTGCCGAAGACGATCACAATATTATGGACGACATCGGTATTGATTATGACAAGCTCCCATTAGAGTTTCCTGGCATGGACAGCCAGAGCACTCAGAAAGATCATTTTGCCAGAAGTCTGGAATTAGATGCGGCGCATTATGCCCAGATTGAATTTCCTATGTATGCCACCGATAAAACTTTGCCGGTGCTGGAAAAAGCGATGATCAATCATTTAAGTGTACAGGTGCAGTACTACAGCTTCTTGCGTGAATCGGTAGACACTGTTACCCTTAATCCGTTGATTATGATTAAAGAGCAGGGTAACTGGCGTATGGTGGCATTCTGTCACGAACGCAGCGAGTTGCTTTTATTTAGAGTTGATCGCATCAAAGAAATGGTGGAGACGGCGGAAACTTTTGAAGCGCCCAATAATGTGGGTCAGATTAGTTATAAACGCCTGCCGGTTTATTCCTGATGAATAGAAGCTGGCACCACAACCGGTGCATTCAGCCATAGTAAAGGACACAATTTTGCATTCAGAAAGTAATTCAACAGCAATTGCTATTGGTAGCGATCATGCCGGCTTTGAGTTGAAAGAAGCGATTAAAAGCATACTCACAGCTCAAGGTATAACCGTTGAAGATTTCGGGACATTTTCGCTTGAATCTTGCGATTATCCGGATTATGCGCGCAAAGTGGCAGACGCCGTATCAAACGGGTCTTTCGAAAAAGGAATTCTGGTCTGCGGCTCTGGAGTCGGCGTCTCTATAGTCGCCAACAAAGTGCGTAGAGTTAGAGCAGCGCTTATTGGCGATGTGGAAACTGCCAAACTTTCCAGACAGCACAATAATGCCAACGTACTGTGCCTGGCCGGTCGTAGCACCAGTAGCGAACAAGCCCAAGCAATTATTGCTGCCTGGTTGACCACCGACTTTGAAGGCGGGCGTCATGCTCGCCGCGTGGACAAAATCGAACAACCACGGGCCGGTGAGCAGGGTATGCATTAAAAGTATGCATTAAATGGGCGGGCAATTCGGAATTTGGCCGGGTATCGGGACAGAGATTTTTGCGCAAAAATCTCTGTCCCGATACCCATAGTTTTTCTCAACACCCTGCCAGGCCCAGAAACGCTCAAAAATATGGTGCCATGTTAGCTGGGCAAAGCTGCCAGCACAAGAGTTTTATTCGAGTCTGTGGGCTTGCTCACATGCAGTCTGCGCCACACAGCAAAGCTTTGCGGCAGAACATCACCGTGTTCATCGTAAGCCGGCCCAATCAAGGTAGAAGCATGCTCTCGCTTGAGCCAGTCATATTCAAAGCGACTGAGGGCGTTGGCAAAGTCGTCGTCACGCAGTGCGTCTGCGATTTTGACGCAATTGCGAGCACCGGCTTGAGCCAATAGTGCGCTGATGGCGGCGGTTCGTTTTTTAGCCCTGCCGCGCACTGCTTTTTCAGCGTTATACGAATTGCCGATAAGTAGGTATGGTTTGCCCGGCCAGGCACGGGCAACTTTATATGGAGCCAGGTCTAATCTGCGATGCAGCGAATCTGGTCCGATTGCCGATTGCATATTAGTCAAAAGATTTTTCACTTCTTCGCGTCTTGGCATTTTACAACTCCATATTGTGCTAAAAAACTTTCGCTATCTATAACTTGCCACCGGCTAGTGTCGGATAAACTATCAAAAGCCAAGTTTAAGGATGCTATGAAAATTTTGGTAGCTCCCTGCGCCTATAAGGGCACCATTACCGCCTCCGCACTGGCGACAGCTATTTCGGCTGGTATTAAATCTCAAGACCCGGCAGGGCTGATTCAAATTGAACTGGCTCCTGTGGCCGATGGTGGAGATGACACCCTCGCTTGTCTCAAGCTCGCCGCCGGTGGCGACCTTATATATGAAACGGTGCTTGGCCCGACATCTAAACCTGTGAGCGCCGCCTATTTAGTATCGGGTGAGACAGCTTGCATTGAGCTAGCTCAGGCTAGCGGAATTGCCCACCTTCAGGCTCATGAGCTCGCTCCCCTGACTGCTCACACTTATGGCACAGGCGAGTTAATTGCCCACGCCATTGGTGGCGGCGCCAGAAATATTGTAATTACTCTGGGCGGTAGTGCCTCCACCGATGGTGGCACGGCAATACTGGCGGCCCTTGGTGCCAAATTGCTCGATAAGCATGGTAATAGCACTATATTCGGTGGCGGTAGCTTGATTGACATTGAGTATATAGATTTGGCGCTTCTGCAAGAGAAAACCAGAGGTGTGACCTTTACCATCGCCACTGACGTAGTCAGCCCGCTGCTTAGTACAGAGGGCGCAGCCGCTGTTTTTGCCCCGCAAAAGGGAGCAACTGCCACTGAGGTTATATTGCTCGAGCAAGGCCTGGCTCATTTTGCCAATTTGCTTGAAGCCAAAATGCAATCACTGCCATCACTTTCACCTCAGACATCGCTGCGCTACACGCCAGGTGCAGGCGCTGCCGGCGGCGCTGGTTTTGGTCTAGCTACAGCTCTTTCTGCCGGTTTCGTTTCAGGCTTTCACTGGCTGGCTGAAAGAATAGACTTGATGGTTAAATTGCACTGGTGCGATCTGGTTGTTGTGGCCGAAGGCTGCCTCGATGGTCAATCTCTAAGCGGCAAAGCCGTGGGCGAGCTGGTGCAATTGGCCGCTCAAGCTGGCAAAGACGTAATAGCACTGCCGGCTGTAACCACGCTTTCTGCCGGCGAGCAGTCAAAGTTATTCAACGCTGTTTATTGCACAGCCGGCCAGCCTTTTTGCGCAGGCGGTGAGGCCAGCATTGAGAGCGTCATTGAAGCAGCCAAACTAATTAGCGGCGTTTCTTCAAGAAGCTGAGCATGTCGTTGGCCAGGTTTGTATTCACTACAGGCTTGGTGGCAAACATATTTTGAGTAGCAGCCTGAGCCGGCTGAATAATTACATCAGGCTGAGCCCTGGCTGGAATTACTTTTTCGCCCAGGCTGGCAGGTTCAGGCAATTGATGGTTAGGGCGCATGGCGTCGTAATTGCTGAATGAAGTAGATGATGTGGTTGCTGCATTTGTCTGTGCTGCCTGCATTGGTTGCTGCGCTTGCATGGTTTCACCGGTCATACCCTGGTCTGGCATACCGGCCTCGGCACCATAAGAGTCGGTGGGTGATTGGGCAATTTGAGCCTGAGCATCAGCAGCACCTGGCGCACTGACATTGGCACCGGCAGCAGCGCCTGGGTCAGCTGAAGCCAGAGTTGGAGCTGGTTGAGCAGCGTTGGAAAGTTGCATTGAAGGATCGGCCGGGCCACCCAGAGTGAGCTCCTGGCCAGGGTGAATCATTGACGGATTAGAACCGATGATTTCACTGTTAGCTTTATAGATGTCGCCCCATTTGGTGGCGTCACCGAGCTGGTCGTGAGCGATATCCCAGAGATTGTCGCCTGGTTGCACTGTGTAATGGGCCACATTAGTAGAAGCGGCAACGTCTGCGCCAGGCAATTGAATAGTGGTGCCCGGTCTGATTAAGTCTGGGTTGGCGCCAATCACATCAGTATTCATTTTATAAATATCTGACCACTTGGTGGCACTGCCAAGATTGTCTTTGGCGATATTCCACAAATTGTCGCCTGAGCGAATGGTGTAGCTGCGTGGCTCTGCCGGCGCAGTTTGAGCGTCGCCGCCTTCTGGTTGAGCCTGATTGACGTCGGTGTTTTGAGCAACTTGTTGCTGTTGCATCTGTTGTTGTTCGAACTGCTGTTGCTCATTTAAAGGCTGTTCCACCTGGGCATTGGCCTGAGCTTGTTGACCCGTCTCAATTTGAGCTGCTGGTTTAGCAGTGCTTGCTGGGGCCGGTTTAGCGGCAGCAGTGTTGTTAGCGGTTTGATGACTTGGTTTAACAGAATGTGAAACGCGATCAAAAGTTTTGTGAGTGCGCACTGCTTCAGGTTTAGCATCAACTTTATGATCGGCTTTGGCAATTTCGGTTTTTGCTTCTACTTTATGGCTGACTGCGTCATGCTTGGGCAGCGCATGCTTATCGCCCAGGCTGTCAGCTTTAAGGTCGCCGTTGTGCCCATCTAAGCTGAGCGATTTTGCTTTGAGGCCGCCAAGATTTTCAGCGCCGCCTTTGATCTGGCTGGCTCCTACTTCGGGTTTCATGCTGCCGACAGTAGACTGGAATGAATCATTAGTATTGCCCATAG
>JADYXQ010000212.1 GCA_021772135.1 Candidatus Obscuribacter sp. | reverse complement strand
CAATACGTCGTGCCCGGCTCTCATGTTCTCGACGCCTGGCTCGACCGTGGTTTCATCAAGTATCACGTCGACCCCGACCGCTTCGCCGATAACCTCGGCAAGATTCCGCACGAATACATGGGCGTCGACACAGTCATCACGCTGTTCCCCAACGACGAGTAGTCAGGTCTCTTTCCCAGCGACACTGCCACCATCTCGCCGTAGCGACACACCAACCCCAAAGTCAAAACTACCATGTGCCTCAGCAATAACCGTGACCGTGCGGTCACCTTCAGCAACACCATCCTGCTTGCCGCCGAAGTTTCCATCAATGGCCAACTGCGCCATCTCTGCGGCTACCACAACAAGGTCACCGGCAGCAAGGCCAGTGCACCCAAGTCGCTCTGGGTCGAAGCTGCTTCTCGCGTAACTCGCAGCACCGGCGTCGACTTCGGATACGATCAGCCTGCCAAGCCTGCCAAAGGCAAGGTCAAGACCAATAAGCCGGCGGCGAAGGTCAAACCGACCGCGGTCGCCCTCGGCAACGCCATGCTGATTGCCATTCCGGCCAAGCCTGGCACCGTCCATGGTGACAACCTGATCCCCGTCGGCGACTTTCCCTCGTTCATGACCGACTACGCCAAGGCGCTGATTCCACAGCGGCCGAAGTCACGTGGCGGCATGCGAAGCAGGGGTTCCGATAGCATGAAGGGCGTCGAAATCGTCTCCAACTTCGACAATGGCACCTATGACGTCATCATCGCCGACAGCGCGAAGAAGATCGTCAAGGCCATCGACGCGGTTGCAGAAGCGAAACGGCCCCAGGTCAACGCCGCGCTCTATGCGCAGCTCGACAAGCTCTACCCGAAGTGGACGTTCTTGCTGTTCTGCTTCTCAGAGGACACCGCTGGCAAGGCCGGTTCTGCCCTGGTCAGCTACGAGCCCATGGCTGAGTTCGAGCACGTGCTCTATCTGCCGGGCCTCGATGGTCACAGCGGCATGATCGAGCAAGGCAATGTGGAACTCAACCACACCATCGTGCTCAGTTCGCATCGCATGGTGGACAACGGTGCACTGAAGACGGTGAACTTCACCGAGCGCGCCATCGAACAGAAACTGCCCTTCCTGCCCAAGCAAGTGATTGGCCATGTCATCCCTCAAGGCACAATGGTGCCCCAGGGCGACTTCCTCTTCAGTTGCGAAGAAGTAACGGCCGGCACGTTCCGCGCACTGCGGGCGAAGCCACCCGGCTGGTTAAAGGTTTTCGGCGAGCAGTCGTCCACACCGTTCTACATCGGTAAGGACTGATTGTTCGGCATTAAATACCGCGGTCTTCCCCAAGACTCGCGGTATTTTTTGCCATATTAATTAGTAGACCGGTCTAATAATCACCGCAAACCGTTTAGAATAAGGCAAAATAAGAGGCCCATTCCTCGGCCACGCCGCTAGATTTCTCTGTGAAAAAGTTTACCGTTCGTTCTCTAATTTTATTGGCCAGTCTGCTGACCATAGTTTCGCTGGCCGGTTTTTGCGGGCAGCTGAATATGCCATGCGAATTGATCAGCCATTTGCGGCTTGTCTTGGTCACTATGGCATTGCTAATTTTGCTTCTGGCAATTCCTACCAAAAACAAAATAGCGCTAAGCATCAGCGCTCTGGCAGTGCTTTTAAATGCGGTACCGATTGCAGCTTTGTATTTGCCAGCCGCAAAAACCGTCACCAATGACACTGATAAACAGCCTATTCACACAGTGAAAATATTACAGCTCAATTTATGGGGTGGGAAAAATAAAGAGTATGTGGCAGTAGTTAAGACCATTGTCGAATCAAATCCGGACGTGATCGGATTTTCAGAGATCACCCCGCAGTGGTTGAAACTGATGAAAGTTGGTCTCAAGGGCTACCCATATGTAGTTGTTGACACTAATTATGGTGGCATAGCAATTTTCAGTAGACTGCCTATTGCACACAGTGAAATTAAGCACTATGGCGAGTGGCACCGCCCACGCGCCATTGCTAAAATTCAAATCGGTAGCGGACATTTTACAGTTATTTGCGCTCACCCATCAGTTCCAAATATTCGTCCAGAGCTGCGTAATGGCGAATTCTCGCTACTTGCTGAGGAGGCTCGGATGCTGGCAAAAGCAAATCCTACGATTTTGGCTGGCGATTTGAATTCCACGCCCTGGTCATACTATTTCACTAAGTTATTGCAAGATAGCGATTTGAACGATACAGAACAGGGCTTCGGCTGCCAACCGACCTGGAGCGCTTTTTTTCCCGTGCCGCTGGTCACCATTGATCATTGCCTGGTCAGCAAAGACATTCACACTGTGGCCAGGCTCACCGGGCCCAAAGTCGGAAGCGATCATCTGCCCGTCATGGTCACTCTTGAAGTACGTCCCAGAACTGTTGCAACGCCCTGATATTGGAGAACAAATATGATTGCTTACAACCAGGTCGCAGTTCCAGCCATGATGTACGGCACAGCCTGGAAAAAAGAAACTACTACTAAATTGGTTGAAAGTGCTATTGAATGCGGATTTCGCGCTATTGATACTGCCAACCAGCTCAAGCACTACGATGAAGAACGTGTCGGTGCAGGATTAAAGACCGCATACAGCAAAGGCGTGAAACGCGACGAGTTATTTTTGCAAACCAAATTTACGTCAATCGATGGCCAGGATAAACGACTACCTTACGACCCAGCGGCGCCGCTGACAAAGCAAGTGCAGCAATCAATTGACAGCTCACTGTTGCATCTTGGCACAGACTATCTCGACTCATATGTTTTGCACGGGCCTTATTCACGCGGTGAGTTGGGAGCAAAAGACCAAGAAGTTTGGGCCGAAATTGAAGCACAATATCAAAAAGGCAAAGCGCGCGTAATCGGCATCAGTAACGTCACAGCGGCTCAACTGGAGCAACTCTGCCAGGAAGCCACTGTCAAGCCGATGATGGTGCAAAATAGATGCTACGCCGATCGCGGCTGGGATAAAAAAGTGCGCGATATTTGCAGTGAGCACAACATCATTTATCAAGGCTTTTCATTGCTCACAGCCAATCCTCAAATAGTTACTCACCCTGCTGTTTGGGCTATGGCTGAGCGTCTGGAAGTAGGTGGCGCCCAAATTGTTTTTCGCTTTGCCATGCAAATTGGCATGTTGCCGCTCACGGGCACCACCGATGTACAACACATGAAAGAAGATCTGGCAGCGCAAAATATTGAGCTGACTGCTGAAGAGATGGGTCTGATTGAAACGGTGGCGGTTGGATAGGAACGAAGAGTTACGGTATGCGCCCCTAAAACGCCAACAATGACCAGTTATCCTTTCAACAAATCAGATCAAATGGCTGCGCGTTGAATTAATTTTCAATGCGTATTTTAGTATACTTACGCCACTACCCGTGGTGGCGCCGCGCTAACTGTATCAGCGCAAAAAAATACAGCCACTTTAGATCACAGAATTTTGACTTTGCAAGATTGAACTGCAACCTCGCACGATCACGCGAGGCCCAACAAACACAGGCTCTCACTGGCTTTAACAATCACGTCTCGCGAGCTGCACAATCTAAATGCGCACACTGCAGAAGGCTCGCAGTGGGGAAACTACTGCCGATTGCAAAAGCAATGGGCTTTTTACTACTTTAATTTATCACTCTAAATCTCCTCTCAAGAATCTCTCAACCTAACTAAAACTAAAAACCACTACGCACCGCCGACTCATTCGTTCAACAGATCTCTGTTGAGCTGAGCTGCGGCCATTTCCCACAACTTCTCAAACACAACATGAACTTCTCGCTCTTACCCTTCGCCATCTCGCTCGTGGGCAGCTTCATTGTGCTCGCAGCCCTGATTTTCGTCATGGTCGCCTTCGGCGCCGTCGGCGGCGGCTCTGCTAGCGCACATCGCGGCCGCAACATCACCATTCTCGTCATCGCCGTGGCTGTTTTGATCGTCGGTCCCGCTTTGATCAGCGGTGTCTCTGCGATGCTTGGTTCCATCCTCGGCATTGCCCTTCTCGCCTCCTGGCTCGTGCCGCGCGTATTCAAACGCTGACAAATCAACAAACCGCTCAAACCCTCAAGGATATCCCTCGGATGCAGTCAGATGACTACATCACTGGGATGCTCTTCAATCGCACCAAATCTGGTGCCTCAACTCTGGAATCTCATGAAAAACTTCAACTGGTATGCATTCATCGTCAATGCCTTCTTCTCCATCGGCGGCCTCGCTGTCGTCTCCATCCCCAACGGCCTCGTTGGCATCGCCCTTTTCACCATCGCCGGATACTTCACAAGTTCCTACATGACTGCGGCACTGATGAGCGGCCTGGGAGGCATGGTCTGGGCATACGTGTTCTTCAACATGATCATGCCAATCTTCAAATTGCCCCCGCAACCTTTCAAGCTCATGCTCGGCTGGTACATCGCTTACGGCCTCGGCTTCAGCGTTGGCCCTTTCGCCGCTCAATTTCTGCACCAAACCGTCAATTTGCCTTGGCCGGCTTTCTTCACGCTGCTTTGCTGCGGTGGTCTGCCTCTGCTGATTGCCAGCTGCCTGACGCCGCTGGGCATCGTCGGTTTCCCCAACCGCAAGTTCGACAACTGAGTCGAGTACGTGACAGCGAGCCGACCAGTCCATCGGTCGGCTCATTTACCAAGGAAACATAATGAAATTTGTTTTTGGTCGCACATGGTTCGAATCTTTCTCCAATGCTTGGCGCGAATTTAGCGCTAACAGAAAAGCAAGGCGCATTGCTGCGTTGCAACAGCAACTGTCGACGGTGTGCCAGAGCAGTGAGGTCGTCATCAACCAGGCCGAAGCAGCAAGGGCACTTTTGCAACTGCCTGGCTTCAGCGAAATAAGCACTCCGCGCGAGCGCCTGCGCAACCTGAAGGCTTTGAAAAGTTATGCCAAGAAATCGGCGGACCGGGCGACAAAAGTGTTCGAAGCACTGGCAGTGAACCGCATGGACCTTTGTCAATTCGGCATTCCCGAGCTGTGTCGCGTGGAAGAGGCCATGATGAAAGCGTACAAGGCCCAGGTGATCTACTGCGGCTTGATCAAGCAAACCCTGGGCCCTCTGGCAAACGACAAAATTGACGCAGAAATTGATGCGCTGCACAAGCAAATCAAGCGCACGATGACCAGTCTGGTCATGTTGCAGAGAAGTCGGCGCGAAACCCTCACCAACCAATAAGTTCACCGTCATAGGCTTTAAAAAATACCGCCCGCCTCACCAGCAGCGGTATTTTTTTGTCCAATCTTTAGTAGACCAGTCTATTAATTACCCATAACCAATGAGAATGAGGGAAGATAAAGCTCTCCCGCCATCGCGACCACAATTTCTCCGTGAAAAAATTCGTCGCTTCGCCATGCAAATTGGCATGCTGCCTCTGACGGGCACCACTGACGTGCAGCACATGAAAGAAGATTTGGCAGCGCAGAATATCGAGCTAAGTGTGGAAGAAGTGAAACTAATCGAAACCCTGGCGATGAGATAGTTTAAGGAAGTTTTGTTGTGGCTGAAGAAAGCAAAAAAAGCGACGCGGTTATCGATTTCACCGAGGTAGGGAAGACAGAAACTCTCGCTGGTATTGCGATGAAAATCTTGGACAGGCTTGAAATTGAGAGAGCAGAAGGAATGTCCGAGTGGACGGCTGTCGCTGAGAGAATGGATTCAATGGTTAGCCAGAAACAGGAAAGCGATTTAAGAGCCGAAGAAAGTAGTAGCGAATCTAGCAATACATGCAAGTCAGAGTTGGAAGAAGCCTTTAATCAACTGGAAAAGCAAGCAGTTAAAATGCGGCAATCAATTGCGTGGGCTATCGGTGCTGAAAAACAGCTTGAGCAATCTGTAGAAAAAAATAAGGTACAAATAGAGACTTGGCGCGGCCGTGTTGTCCAGGCAGAACACCTTAACAACTCAGACTTGGCTTCTCAAGCTCGCGATCGAGCAGAGACTTATCAGCTTGCATTGGTCGAATTGGAAAACACTCTACAAGAGCAAAAGGTTGCGATATCTGCGTTAAGAAGAACTCTTACAGAAACGGAGATTGCGGTGCAAAAGGCATACGTGACAAAGACGGTATTGCACGCTCGCGAACAACTTGCTATTGCAAGGGCACGTGCTAAAGAAGTCATCAACTTCTTTGATTCAGAAGCGGTGTCCGTATATCAGAAATCTGAAAAACTTGTGCAAGAAAAGGAAGCTCAAGCTGCATCCATCGAGTTCACATTGCCGATCTTAGACGAAGCAATGCTATCTAGCCCACTTGCACAAGCTATACAGAGCCTGGAAACCACCCTCGAAACACTAAAAACATTGGGCGCAGAGCATGCTGAGAAACAAAACACTCCAGACGAAAACACATAACTCCCCACGAGCAACTATGCCCAACTACCGCAATTCCATACTTTGCCTTCTCACAGCTCTCTCACTTAGTTCCGGTATTGGCGCGATGGCCGAACAAGCCACAGCGCTTAAGGGCGAAGCAGTTTTCGGACGCATCACAAAGAAGGCCAAAGACAACAATTGGAACAAGTTACCCATCAGCGAGCTGATGGGCAAGATTGCTCAAGAATTGGTGGCCACCCCATATGTGGCATCCACTCTAGAACTATCCAGCAGCGACGAAATCTGCTCAGCCAATTTAGAAGGTCTTGATTGCGTCACCTTTTTTGAAAGCACTCTGGATCTTGCTCGCATGATCAAGAAAGGGAAGACAAAACCGACTGACTTGCTTGCAGAAATAAGACGCACGCGCTACCGGGAAGGGCGCCCAGGCGACTACAGCTCGCGTTTGCATTACACCACCGATTGGTTTGTAGATAATCAAGAAAAGGGCGTGGTGAAAATCCTTTCTGATTTGCCAGGTTCTGAAGACTTTAAGCAAAGAGTCGGCTTTATGTCAGAGCATCCGCAAAGCTATCCGCAACTGGCTGCCAACGCCGCTTTAACCAATAAAATAAAACAGTTCGAAGTGGCGATCAACAAGCGACATCTAAAATTTGTGCCAATAGCAAAAGTAGCGGCGATTGAACCACTGCTTAAAACTGGAGATATAGTGGGCGTCTGCACCAACATAGACGGCCTAGATATTGTGCATACCGGCCTCATTTTGCGCACCGAAGATGGTGTCGCTCATTTTATGGATGCATCGTCAAAGAAAAGCAATATGAAAGTGACCATCGAGCCTGGGCCAATCAGTCAGTCGATTAAATGGTCCCAAAATAATACTGGGGCCATGTTCGCACGCCCATTGGAACCATAAGTTGTACGTAGCTAAGGCAATTATTTTTACTTTGGCAGTCGGCACTCTGTGTCTCGTCTTCGCCGGTCTTGTCAGAGGCGCGCTTGTTTGCGATTTACTCAGTCAGTTCAGGATAATTTACTGCATGATCTTGCTTGCGTGCACGGTGGCTTTAGCCGTGGCACCAGCTCCGAAGCTATCTAGTCTAAGTTTTGTTTTTCTCCTCATTACGGCTTTTCCTGTTCTGACTCTATGCGTACCGCGCACATGCCCGGCTGAAGAACAAGAGTTAATCAGCATCCTCAATTTTAATACCGAATTCCAACACAATGATCATTACGATCTTTTTGATCAAGTGGTGATCAAAAGGCAGCCTGATGTAATTGCGCTAGTAGAGATCAACAAAAAGTGGATTGATAATATTGAAAAAACCACCAAACCATACGTATATAACAAAATCGTGCTCAAGGGGCCTGGCATGGCACTTTTTAGTAAATATCCAATTGAAAAATGTGATGTTAGATTTTTTGGTAAAAGTCACCACCCGCGAATTCTTGCCACCCTTCTCGTAAAAGGCAAACGCCTCGACATGGTAATCGTGCATCCCACCACACCGCAAAGTGAGGCCGGCTACCGAGAGCGCAATCAGGAATTTGAGCTAATCGGCAGCGAATTAGATAAATTACCAAAGACAAAAATTTTAATGGGCGACTTAAATTGCGGGCCCTGGTCACCTGAGTTCAAAGCTCTTCTGTCTCATGGCTTGAACGATTCGCAAAAAGGCTTTGGACCGCAGCCTTCGTGGCCAGCCCGATTCGGCCGAATCGCTGGGCTACCAATACCGCCCCTGATACCAATTGATCATGTGCTCATAAGTGAAGATCTCTGCGCAACTGAACGCAGCGTCGGCCCCGCGATGCAATCAGATCACCTGCCCGTCTTCGTGCAGCTGCGCATGGCGAAAGAAAAGCCTGTTGAGAACAACTAAAACAACTTGCCTTTTGCGTTATAGACGTCATTGTAGACTCCACCATGCATTTTGCTCAGCACCTGCATATCAGCTTTTGCCAGGCCCGGCTTTTTTATTCTTGCGTATAAATCGGCTCGTGCTTGATATAGTTCGCTCAGATGCCTGTTGAAATGCTGTCTTTTAACTTTCTCCGATTCGTACCGGGCTATTCCAGCGCTGTAGGCCTCGAGCTCCTGCTCAGGCTTGTGCAACAGGCGGTAGGCCTTGCCCAAAATGACATACTTTCCATAATGGCAAAGCTCATCTTTTTCGCAGGCTTTGATGTCTTCAATGGCCAAAAGTGGCTTGCCTATAGCTATGTACATGTCCGCTCGTGCTTCATGTAAACCAAAACGGTCCCTCTGGCCCACGCCCAGCCCTTTGCTCTCGAGCAGTTTGCCGTAATATTCAGGAGTTTCTGAGTACCTCTTTAACGATTTCAGCAAGGTAATTTTATTCTTGTAAGCGTCTGCCAGGGCAGAGGTATCTTTTGAAGCAATGACCTCATCAACATCTGCCAGAGCCAGCAAATGGCGCCCCTCCATTTCATAAGCCTGACTTCTGCCCACCAGTGCTCGAGCCGTTTTAGGAGCCAGTTTTAAGCACCTGTTATAGTCGGCAATAGCAAGATCGCACTCACCGGCTGAAAGATAAGCCTGGCCTCTTTCGCGGTAAGCATAAGCGTCATTTGCATTTTTGGCGATGCGAGCGTCTAGCTCTCTCATCGAAAATTCTGACGCTTTGATATTATGGGCACCGTCTTCAAAACTGAGACCCGGCGCAACAGATAAGGTCAAGCTAAAAATCAAACCTATAGCTGCCACTCTTGTGTTCACTTGAAAATCAGTCTCCAAATTCGATTCTAGTGGGCAGCTTCGGATTTTTAAATTGTGCAGTGCGCACATCTTCGTCGGCAAGACCCTTCATACCTTGTTTAGCGTAGCAGAAAGCACGAGCAAGGCGGTAGTGCTCATTGTTAGGGTCGTCCACGAGTACGCCCGTCAACTCTTGCATGGCCTTGCCGTATTTGCCCATTTGAATTAGCAGCCTGGCCTTTCGGTAATACAAATCTGAGTTGTTAAAATTGGCTTGTGAAGCCTCGCAAGCCGATTGATAAGCTTTTTGTGGATTTGGATCAGAGCTGAAAAATGCGCGAGTAAGCACCAGTTTCTTATCGCTATTTTCAACAGCCGCACCGTCTTCTGCATAATTAGGCGCGTAAGCACCTGTGTTTGAGCGAGATCCGACACCGGCATTGTAGGGGGCTGCAGACTTTGTGGCAGCAACAGAATTAAAATCCAGCGCAGAATTGGCCACCGCCGGCACCGGCGCTTTCACAACTGCAGGAACAGGCTGAGCTGTGCCGTTTGCCACACTGGTGCTGTCTAATTCTAATTCTTGAAAAACGGTGGGCGGAATGCGCTCGGGAGCATTCGGCTTAACTGCAATAAGCAGTTCGTTACCGGTCCATTTGCTATGCATAACCGGTGTTTGCCTGGCGCCAGGGTGATCTTCTTTCACTTCATTTTGAATCGCCTGTTGAGCATTCGAAAAAATCTTCGCCACTGGCACGGTTGAGCCGCCAGCCCGCAGACCATCTAAAAGATTCTTAGTGAATACACCGTTGTCGTACCGTTTCGATTCCCACGATTGTTCATCTGGTTTGCTTGAGCAAATTACCATCTGCCCGCTGCCTTCCGCTAAAGCCTCTGCGTCAAAGTTACCGGTGCGCGCAATGCCTTTTCCTTCCCCACCCACGCAGCCGCTATGGCAGGCATCCATCACCAGCAAAACTCTGTCTGAGAGCACACGACTCTGAATTGATTCCAGCACTTTTTGCATCTCGATGCCGGTAGCAAATAAATCTTCGGGGTCTGAGTCGGCGGCGACAATATAATTGCGACCGCGTAAATCCATTTGCGAAGGGCTTCCATGAGTGGAAAAGAAAAGCACAATCATGTCGTCAGGGCGGGCAAGCCGTGCCAGAAATTTACTGCCAAGCTCAGACATAATGCGCCTTTGCGTTGCTTTTTCGTCCAGCAAAATGCGCACATGATCAGGGGCGAAATGCCCCTCATGAGTCAGATAATGATAAAAATCGCGTGCGTCTTTGGTGGCATATTTGAGTTTGGGAATTTTATCGCTGCTGAACTGTCCGATGCCTACAATTAGAGCCCACTTATCGCGCACTGGCCTATTGATATTAGCCGGTGAAGCAGTGTTGCTTGACTGAGCTGGCGCAGGCGTAACAGGAGGCTGTTGTGGAGCGGCAGAGACCGGGACGCCTGTCAATAGCAACAAAATTGCTGCCAGCAATGCTTTCGTATCTTTCACGGCAAAACCTTTCATATGGAACTCAACAGGAAGTTGAATTCTATATACCTCAAAGGACGAGCAGCGCACCAACAAAATAGGTAAACTGAAATCATCTGATTTTTTTGCGGAGTCCAGAGAGTGGGTCGAACCGACATTTGCGCCAGCTGTTGCCGAAAGGTGTGGTCAAAATTTTCCTTATTTGTACTAAGTTTGGTAATTTGCAGCGGCCATTGGGCTGTTGCACTGCCTGTCAGTGACGATAAAAAACAAATTGATGCGCTTTTAATCAAGCAAACCAGTTTCTATTACGGTGACCACACAATATATCTGACCCGCGACGCTTTTAAAGACGTGTTCGAGAAAAACGGCACGATTTCTATAGCCCGTGCTCCTGACTGGAATGTGGTTACTTTCAATCCGCTTAAGAAACTTTTTGTTGAAAATCCAAAAAATAGTATGTCTGGATTGCTACTCAAACCTTTCGACCTCATGGGCGAAAATAATATACACGAAAAAGCCGTCATTCCAACGGCCGTAACGACTTTCAAGGGTTTCCGCGCACAAAACTATGCCTCACCATCGACCTTCAGCCGTCACGCCAGACAGCTTTACAGCGAAAAAAAAATCTCCAGTTCAGACCTCGGCCGTATCGACATGACTAATGTATTGGTGACTATAAACGATGGCCAGCGAGCGATTTTGGCCAAAATGTTCGACCTACCGCTTAAGCCGGGGTTAACCGTTCAATGCATCAAGACATCGCTGGACGGATCTACCGAATCACATTTACTAACTTCTTTAATTCAAAAAGTAAAAGTATCAGACGCCGACATGCGCATGGCCACTAGCTACAAAAAAGTGAAAGAGCACGCTCAGCTGCTTAACTACAGCGAAAGCACTAACGATGGCTTACTTAAAATGATGATCGGCGATGGAAAAAAATCACGCTAGCACTATTGTACTTGACATTAAATGTGGTGCCAAGAGCAAATGACAACGTTTGGCGCTTGTTGTCATGCGGGAAAGCTATAAACAGCAAGGCATCCACATAACACACGCTTTCGTCGAGGTAAGGTTCAATGAGCTCGCAGAATTCACGCGCCCCCCAATGTTTCGAAACGGGATTCGCCAAAACTTACCAGGTATTACCAAGCGCCAGCGTTATGGCCGATGAGCTAGACAACATATTGGCTGCCAGACAGCATTTAGAGCAGTCGCTCGCCAGCGACAAACCAACATTTACCAGCGAAACCTTGAACACCATGTATGAGAGCGCCAGTGTGATTCGCCTGAAAAGAACAGCCCGGGCCCTTGCAGCGCAAACCATCAGCGCTGACGACGAGAACAATTTCATCACCAGCGATAAACTTCCCGCCATCGCTTCACCTTTAGTCTTGTCGGTCGGCACCTCGCAAACCAAGCTCCAGGCGCTGCCTGTCATGGCCGCTCCTGTTCGTCGCCGCAACTTACTACCTGCGCCAAAAACCAATATGCTGCCAATCAGTTCGCCTACCGAACTGCGCGGCATAATTCGTGAAAGCCATTCCAAACGTCAAGAACAAATCAAAGCCAGAAAAACCCGTCAGGGTCTGTCGAGCTCCCGCACTAACCAACAAGCTAAGAACGGCGGCCTCTGGCGCAAGGTTAAAGAAGTTTTCGCCCAGCCAATGCGTCAACTTTCACACTTGCTTGACCAATTAGCACTCGCATAATTTAGAAACCACGGAGACGGACAATGCTTAAATCAGAAGCTACACGCATCATCAAAAACATCGTCGAAGACACTGGCGCTACATTTACAGAGGAGCAGCTAGAAGCCATTACCCAGATGTTTCTGCGTATCACCCAGACCACAGTTGACGAAGCCCTGGCCAACTACCGACCCAGCAGCGGCGGTCGCGGCCCGTACTAGACTGATATACGTCGCCTCCGTCACTGTATATTTCGCCCAAATCGTAGTAAAGTTCAAAGTCTTCGTAGCCATTGCCGCGAAGACTTTAACGTTGCTCGCACCGCTGCCAATTTGGAATAGAAAAAATGCCGACTAAAGAAACCGACAAACAATTTCTCACCAATGCCAAGAATCTTGAGAAAGAAACTATTGAGATGCGGCGCTATTTGCACGAACATCCAGAGCTGAGTTTTTATGAATTTGAAACAGCCAAGTTGATGAATGAAAAGCTCGAAGGCCTGGGCTACAAAACTAAAAAAGGAGTCGGCAAAACCGGCATCACCGCCGACTTTGGCAAAAGTGGACCAATGGTGGCCATTAGAGCCGACATGGACGGCCTGCCCATCGACGAAGATAATCAAGCCGGCTATGTGTCCAAGAACCAGGGCGTCATGCACGCTTGCGGTCACGACGGCCACATGGCCTGTGCCCTGACAGCGGCAAAAATGCTATCGCAAACAGAAATTCCCGGTCGCATTCGCATGGTCATGCAACCAGCAGAAGAATTCGGCGACGAAGAAGGAAAATCCGGCGCCTGCCGCATGCTAGAAGACGACGCTCTTGACGAAGTTTCGTCAATCATCGGTCTGCACATGGACGCCAGTTTGCCGGCCGGCAAAGTCGGCATTATTCCAGGGCCGATTATGGCAGCGGTCGATGTTTTCACCATTCATATTCAAGGCAAAGGCGGCCACGGCGCTTATCCTGAGACAACAGTAGACGCTGTGGTGCTGGGCTCGCAAGTAGTGCAAGCAATTCAGCAGATTATCTCCAGGCGCATCTCCGCACTTGATCCGGCTATCGTTACCATCGGATCGTTCCAGAGTTCGAGCACCAGGGGCAATATCATCTCAGATAGCGTCGTGCTGGAAGGAAGCTTTAGAACTTTCAACCCACAAGTGCGCGAACAAATAATGGTAGAACTCGACAAAGCCTGTCAGCTGGCTCGCATACTCGGCGGCGATTACAAAATTTCTTACGAGCTGGGTTATCCTGCCACAGTCAACGATCCGGTCATTACCGAAATCATGAGACAGGCAGCAATTGATTTGATTGGCAAAGAAAATGTGATCGCCGTTCAGCCGAAAACCTGGAGTGAAGACTTTTCGATGCTGGCCGAAAAAGTGCCCGGGGCCTTCATGTTCTTAGGGGCAGAAATTCAAGGCAGCACCAGAAGCCACCACAGCCCGAGCTTTGATTTAAACGAATCTGGACTCTACTTAGGTTCAGCCGTTCTAGCAGAGACCGCGCGCAGACTGGCTCTCCATCACAAAGATGAGCAGTAATCGAGGATCATTTGAACCCGCGTCTTTTAGAATTACAGCCGTATCCTTTTGAGAAACTGGCCGCTCTTTTATCTGGAGTGACGCCAGCAGGCAAGTCAGCGATTTCATGGTCAATTGGAGAGCCTAAACACGCGGCTCCTGACTTTATTGCTTCAGTAATTGCCCGTGAGATTGGTGGATTATCAAGTTATCCGCTTACAGTGGGCGAGCCCGATTTGCGAACAGCAATCGGCGACTGGTTGGTTGGGCGTTTTAAATTGCCTGCTGAATCCATCGATAAAGACAAGCATATTTTGCCTTGTAACGGTAGCCGCGAAGCCCTTTTTGCCTTTGCTCAGGCGGTGGTGTCGGAGAAATCAGATAAAGAAGATGCGCTTGTCCTGATGCCAAACCCCTTCTATCAAATTTATGAAGGAGCGGCATTGCTTGCCGGTGCGCAACCATATTTTCTCAATATCAATGCGCAGACATTAATGCCTGACTTTGACAGCGTGCCCGAAGACATCTGGAAACGCTGCCAGCTATTGTTTATCTGCACTCCAGGAAACCCTACCGGGGCCGTTATTGGCGCTGAGCAAATGAAAAAACTAATTGCTCTTGCTGATCAATTTGATTTTGTAATTGCTTCAGATGAATGTTATTCTGAATTATATTTTGACGAACAGCGGCCTCCCGTTGGACTTTTACAAGCGTGTGCCGAAATGGGACGGAATGACTTTGCGCGCTGCATCGTATTTCACAGTCTCTCCAAACGTTCGAATCTGCCTGGAATGCGTTCTGGCTTTGTTGCTGGTGACGCCGCAATTATTACCAATTTTAAGTTGTACCGCACCTATCATGGATGCGCCATGTCACCGCCTTTCCAGCGCGCAAGTGCTGCTGCCTGGCGCGACGAAAAACATGTGGCGGCTAATCGCGAACTCTATCGTGTCAAATTTAAAGCGGTGCTCGACATTCTGCAGCCGGCAATGAGAATGAGCGCACCGCAAGGAGCCTTTTACCTCTGGCCAGAAACTACTATTGGCGGCAAAGTTGTCTCAGATAAGGAGTTTGCCCAACAGTTGTTTGCTCAGGAAAATATTACCGTTGTGCCTGGCAGTTATTTATCGCGCGATGCTCACGGAAGTAACCCTGGAGTAAATCGCGTGCGCATAGCTCTGGTTGCGCCTTTTGATGTGTGCGTGGATGGGGCGAAGAGATTGGCAAAGTTTGCTGGCGGGTGAAGTCGTCTAAATGCCACAAGATTATTCGAACAATTCGACTACGCGACACGATGATTATTTAGCAATTTCACAAGCCCTGGCCGCTTGCGACGATAGCGCTCTAAAGCAATTATTGCTGTCCGGAGCCAGGCTGAGTTCTGGCATTGGCGGCGATTGTTCGCTGGTGGAAATAGCCGCTAAAAAAGTATTCGTCAAAGAGATTCGATTGACCGAAATCGAAAGGGCAAATTTATTGTCGACAATCAATCTTTTCGACCTGCCAATGTTTTATCAATATCGCCTGGGTTCAGCCGGCTTCGGCGCTTTTCGCGAGCAGTCCATGCACTTCAGCTGCAACAAGTGGATATTGAGCGGACAGTGCCATTTGTTTCCACTACTTTATCATTGGCAAATTTTGCCGACCGAAAGACCAGTCGAACTAACAATGGACCATGCGGAGAAGACAAAATCGACTATCGCCTTCTGGAATAATTCAGAGGCGGTTGGCTGGCGTTTACAGGCTCTGCAAGAGGCAACATTCACATTGGTCCTGTTTCTCGAATTTACGCCGGTCACACTATTTGATTGGCTGGCTGAGAAAATTGCTGCTAAAAAGTTGACCGATACTGCCGTTAAAAAAGTAGAGGCAATGCTCAATGAATTATGCGATTTTCTGCAAAGCCAAAACGTTGTGCATTTTGACTGCCATTTTCAAAATATTTTCGTCAAGTCAGAATCTATTTTGCTTGGAGATTTTGGCCTTGCCTTGTCAGCCAGCTTCGATATAACTGAAGAAGAATCGGACTTTCTACACCGCCACAAGACATACGACCGGTGCGTAGCCATGTCAGCACTGATGAAAAGCCTTGTTATCGGCGCCACTAGCTCAGAAGACTGGCGTGCCGAAGTCGCGACTATTGTCGCTGGTGAAGTACCAAATGAGCATCTGACGCCTTACATGGTTTCTGTCATCAAAAAATTCGCTCCGGCAGCCATTGCCCTTTCTGATTTTTATGAAGAGCTGGGTGCCGACAAGAGTGCGGTTTATCCTGATTCGGAGATGGCACAGCTACTCTTGCGTGGACTTACCTAATGTTTTCATCGGAGGACTACCTAAATACATTTTCGGAAAAAGTCAAAGAGAATTGGACACTTCCATTTCGTTTGAATGATTATTGCCCTGAGCTACAGTCAACTCTGGTGTACAAAATAGCCCCCGACGGAGGCCTTCATAATTTAAGGATGATAGGGAGTTCCGGGCTGAATACTTTTGATCAATCGGCGCTGAAGGCAATTCAAAGTACAGTTCTGTTAGAAAGGCCCGCTTGCGGATTAGAGCACGATCTTCAAACCTTTTTTGCCTTTAATTTTGAGAGCAAGGAACGAACAGTAATTACCAAAATTTACGACAACTCACGCCGGGCAAAATTGTAACTTTGAGCAACGGTAGCACTCTGCTTTGGAAAAGCTGATTAGCGGATAGCTAAGAAGCCATCATTCTCCAAGTTATCCTTGCAAATCCGGCAAACGGTGCCGGTATTACTAGAATAATAGTCGAATGCCCCTAGTGCTGGTCGCCCATAGAGTTTGAGCCCGAACTTAAATCGCCGCCAATTTTTTCTGCTCTCGAATTTATCGCAGGTGTCCAAACTGCAATCAAGAAGTAAATGTTTCCGACTTTAAGGCAGTAACAAGAAACTGTTGGACGGGTGTAAGTTTGCGAGTTATTTTTCCAAAGTTTGGCGAATTAAAATTCCCTCCACGTCGCCCGAAAGTTAGACGGGCAAACAAAGCGAAAAACAATTCGCAAAATTTTCAGACTTTAGTGCCGCAAAAAGGAGAAAAAAAGCGCGCAAATTCACAACTACTACAAGAGGCGCTACTACTCGCCTGCGATAGGCCGATTCCGAAACAGATTGTCAGAGAAACTCATTTGCGTTTTTGCCACCATTAGCGGTGAACAAGGCATAAAATTCTTCAGTTTTTGCAACAGAGCCAAAATTGCCAATTAATTCGCCATTTTTTGCCAGATAATAATGCGCCAAAAAAACTGCCAAATAATTCGGAACGTCACAAGCGTCTTTGCCACTATATTTGGTGCTGTTTAATACTATTAGTTATAGTATTAATTTGGACTTGAAAAATGGCTGTGATTTGATTAAATTGAAAGCGCAGGTGCTTCCTCTCCGGAGGGCTGGCCAAAAGTAACAAGATCCAGGATGATGGAAAAATATCCGACATAACTGAGGAACCATGAGATATCTAACAGCTCTTGTAGATGACGATCTAAAAGCGCTGGTATTTGCCGCTTAGCTGAATTCCCGCGTAAACTTATTCGCCAGTTTTGTGGTCAAGCGAATTGCGCTCGGACT
>JADYXQ010000211.1 GCA_021772135.1 Candidatus Obscuribacter sp. | reverse complement strand
TTTTGTGGCCGTGCTCGATCATGGCGATTCTGTCTTCGCGACTTACTGACCGAGCTTTCTCGCTAAAAAATCGTTCTCAACTTTCAACTTGCCGATTTGCTCGAACAGTTGACCAACGTCTTGGTCCGATTGTGCCGTCTTCGCCGGCGTCCGATCAAAAACGGCAGCCGCGTTTTCTAAAAGTGCCTTTTTCCAGCCATGAATTTGGTGCGGGTGCACTTCGTACTGGCTGGCCAGCTCCGCTATCGTCTTCTCGCCACGGAGAGCCTCAAGTGCGACTTTAGCTTTAAAGTCAGAGCTGTGTTTTTTCCTACTTCTTTTCAAGTTTGCCTCTTTCTAGCAGATGCTATTTTAGAAGCAAAGATGTCTCTTAGCTAGTGGTCTAAATTTCTGGGACCATCTTCGGATTCGAAAGGCCTTGGGGCTTTACATTCACGGTCAGATCAAACTCAGTAAAGGGCAAGCACTTATTTGCAAGTTCTTTGAGGAATGTCGAAGGAAACACTAATTCATCACTGGCGCTGTATAGTTGCTCAACAGTTCTTTGCGCAAAATTATTTAGGAATTCGTGAACGAGCGTTACAGTGCGGACGCCATTGGCCTTTAACTTGTCGTGCAAACCGGCGAGCGTAGCCGTATTGATTAAGGCACCGACAACTTTTTCAGCATCAATAAGCGGCTTCGCAGCATCTACAAAGTCGTTCATTTGCACTATTTTCGGTAGGTCGTCGGAAAAGACCATAACCATTGCGTATTTTTTATATTCTTCAACAATTGGGCCGCCAGAGGCAAGAACCACAACACAGTTATACTCTTCGGCAAAGCGCCTAACCAGTTCGACTAGCACCAACGGTGCGCCGGTTCGACTGCCTTCATGGCCGAAGAAAATCATGATCTTTCGACCAACTGATTCTAGCTTGAGAAGCTGATTCTGTAATTGCATGCCAGTGGCAAAACGCCACGCACTGGTGGAAGAAAAATCGCGCAGGTGAATAGCGGCGCTATTGTTACTTGAGTGGAATACGGCAGTAAGAGCTTCATTTTGAGACGCACTCTTCTGTTGGCACAGATCATAAAAATGCTCAAGCGGGTTTATCGCTTTTGTTATTAGACCAGGAAAGAGCCGCCGGTAGTAATGGGTATCGAATAGGGGGTGAGGTGAAGCATTGCTCTGCCAGCCATTTTCAGCGTAATGCGCTAATGCTGAAAAAAAGTCAATCTGCGTATTGCCATCTATCTTCATCAATTGTTCGACATAGTATTTTGCCGAAAATAGTGGATGTGGTTGTCTGACTTCGAATCGGCCATAAAGTATGTAATGTATCCATGGCGATTGATTGGAAGCTGACACGTCCATATTGAGGCTTAAATAAAACGACGGGTCAAACAAACGGTGAGGGCTAATGAGAAAATCGCCATTCAGCAGGTAGTGTGAGAGCGGATCGCGGTCTATAATTTCGTCTGCAGGAACAAGGCGGGAGTATAATTCGGTATCAAACAGACTACAAGGTTTGCGAAAATGGACGCTCCAGTCTTCCAGATAATCCACTAGGGGACAGCTGTTGACATTCAAAAGATCGCCATACTGCCGTATATAAAACTTAGTATCGAAGTATGGGCTGGGATTAAGATTCTCGCGCCAGCCAAAGACCACGTAATGGTGAATCGGACTAAGCGCACCTAGTGATGTACCAACCTGCCTCAGGTAATATTCTTCGTCAAATAGCTCACAATCAGCAATCAGACTGATAGCACGTTCGACATATTCTGCTGGCGGATACACAATCAAATTCTGAAAATGACCTTCTATTGAGCATCTGCCGGACAGCTAAAATCACCAGCACGGAATTTTGATAATGATGAACTCAAGTAGTTTAGCCATTTACAGCTCGTAAGTCGTTAACTAACCTTTAGTTCAAACCTTGATATGGTCAACCTCCGACCTTGTGTAAAATGTGAATACTGATTTTGCGAAAAGAAGAGGTCGGCATCCAATTATTTAACTTGCGTCGCTACGGTAGAGCTTTTTGGCGTTTAATACGAGCAGTTGAATGGTGGCATTACAAACTGCCGTTTCCCCTGGCTGTTGCATTCGTGCTGGGAACGCTACATCACATTCCTTTCGTCTTTCTTATATTGCCGTGTTTTATGATTCTTTCTGCGGGCATTGTTCTGGCTGTATATTCGAGTGTTTTTAATGATTTTTTAGACCAGGATCAAGATCGAAAAGCCGGCAAAGTTACACCAATGATGGCTTTGAAAAACTGGCAGCAGAGGCTAGTTGTAGGATTTTCTCTGGCAGCGATATTGCTTGTGGGATCTGAATTTGCGGCCACTCCACGAGCGCTGACTTGTTTTATTATCATCTGGTTTATGATTACAGCTTATTCGCTGCCGCCGCTCAGGTTGAAGGAGCGAAGCGCACTGGGGGTGGTGGCAATAGCTACCGCTGAACATTTGATTGCAAATCTGCTTGCCGTATTTACGGTTGCTGAAGTTTGCCACTGCGATATACCTGTGGCTTGGCTTGCAGCGCTGCTCGGCTGGTCATTTGCTTATGGTTGCCGAGGTATAATTTGGCACCAGATCACTGATGTTGAAAACGATGAGAAAGCCAACTGCACCACTCTAGGTGCCAGAATTGGTGCCCGTGGTCTGCGCCGCCTTGGAGAATCGTATCTTTTTCCAATTGAAATTATTTGCTTCGCCATTCTGCTACTTCTCAGTCACAACTTGGTGGCCTGGTTGCTTTTGGCACCCTACGCTCTCATGGAATGGCTCAGATGCCGCTATCTCGAAACTAGAATGATGATAGTTGCCCCCGTGCCAAATCCGCGAATGTTATTACTTGAGTATTATTTGCTATTCTTTCCTGTTGCCTTCCTCTTAAAAGGTGTCGCTGACGACAAGCTAAGTATGGTTGGCCTGTTTATTTTTTTTCTGATGTTTCCAGCACAAAGTGTACATCTGGTGCATGAACTCGAATATCTATACAGAACGAGAACGCGTCCATTTCTCAAAGCAATAGGTCTAGGAATGTTTTCCCTCAAGAGCATGGTTTCTTTCCTCGTCCTCGCCGCGCTTATATTCATTGCCTACAATTCAATACTTTTCAATTTCTTTGTTGGCGATGATTTTGTCCATTTGGGTTGGCTGCAAAGAACATATTATCTGGACCCATCGCTGGTGTTTAAGAACTTTTATTCAAATTGGTTGGATGTGCCAACCACTACGTTTTATCGCCCGCTAATTTCAGTCTTTATGATGACTGACTATTTGATCTGGCATGAAAATGCGCTTGGTTTTCACATCACCAATGTGCTCTTCCATCTCATGTCTAGCTGTTTCATATATTTGATCGTCTCTTCTATTTCGCAAGAAAAAGAGGATTCGTTCAAGACCTGGCCACTGGCTGCAGCCTCTTTGTTCGCGCTCTACCCACTTAGTACGGAAGTTGTTTCGTGGATCACAGGGCGAGTAGATGTAATTGCAGTAGCATTTTTTCTCGGTTGCATTAGCTTCTATATACAGTGGCGCAATAGCGCAAGCAAAGCCAGTTATATCAGTGCCATTGTTTTTATGATTCTTGCTTTGATGAGCAAAGAGATAGCAATTGTAATTCCGGTGGTATTACTTAGCTATGAGCTTTCTCAATGGCCAGGTCGCTTTAGTGAGAATTTTTTCTCAAAAGCCATTCAAACTTTTAAACCGACCTTATCATTTTGGCTTGTGCTCTTAGGCTATTTTCTCTTTAAAAAGGTTTTTCTTGGTTCGGCTATTGGAGGGTACGACAATTCTCTAGGCCTATTCCATGAATGGAGTGAACAACTTCAGGTATGGGCATCGGCTTTGAAAGTGTGGCTAGTGCCTGTCAACGGCGGAGTGATTTTGGCTGATTCACCGTTAACGGCGCTCTGGATATTATCTCTGGTACTGGCTGCGGTGCTGATATTACTTCGAGTCGTCTCCAACAGGCAGTACTTACGCCCAGTTGCCTTCCTATTTTGTTTTATTTTGCTTTCGTTCTTACCTGTTTACAAAGTTCTGTCGATTGCTTTTGACCTGCAGGGCAGTCGTACCGGATACCTGGCTTCAGCTCCGCTCTGTATGCTGCTTACAGTTGGGTGCGCAGGTATGGCCAAGCTGACTGGGTCGAAATTCAGACAGGCAAGTAGAGTTGCAATCATTGCTTTTTCTATTTCATTTTGCATTTTGTCGGGAGTAATTCTCAGCCTCAATAATCAATCTTGGTCAGAAGCCGGGCATATGTCTAATGCTTTGCGCGCTTCCTTCAAACAACTCTTTCAATCAACCCCAAACCAAATACCGCTGGCATTTTTCGGCTTGCCTGACAATATCCACGGTGCTTATCTTTGTCGCAATGCCATGGGCGGTTTAACAGGGGGGCAGCGATCTAATATCGTTGACCTCTCCGAGGGCACCATCGTGCCGATCGGAATTATTAAAGACGTTCTGGTGGGTGAAAAAACTACTACACAGTTTTATCGCTGGGAATGCGACAAAAGTGCATTTACAAGAGTCAGGTTTCAGCCTGCTCAGTGGGCTATTTCAGCCAGTGCATGGAATGCGCTGCCCGACGAGAAAAAATACAGATACGATAGAAACGGCTTATACCTTTTTCTCAATTTGGAGCAAACGCCGCCATGGCTAGCTGATTTTATAGTTATAGAACTAACTTCTTCAAATAAGATTGCCCCTGATCAAATATCGACTTTGCTGTATTTCAATCGCTTTGGCGATGAAAAGTCTATGAACGTCAACATTGATAGCTTTGGTGACAAATACAGAATTGTCATTCCTTTGCGAGGCGAAGTCAGCTGGGTGGCCGGCGATGGCATCAAGTCTGTCAGAATTTCCGTGCCGCGTGGCGCGGAAATACATTCCGTAACTGTTAGCGATGGGGAAGGTCTAATGCCAATAATTTCTACACCAAAGCGCAATATGGTCACAAGCAGCGGCTTGATGGATATTTCAGCTGACGACAAATCTGACACTGCCGTAGTCGACGTTGGTTGCGATAATGTGCCGGGTGCCTGCGGTTTGATGATTGAGACAACGCAGCCGTCGCGAATGTTTTCCTTCAAAAACTCTACGTCAGATCAAGAACCGGCAATTCAAAGCAGAGTTTTCAGTCATAAGCTTCACGACAGCATTCATTTTGATCGCAGTCAGTTCAAAGTCGGTGGTCTCTACCAGGAGCGCGTCTGGGCTACAGACAAGAATGAAAAGCTTCTGGGCGTGCCTTCCGACCACGTCAATCTGATGGTGCGTTAGCGAGCCGTTGTTCTATATATAGGAAGAATTGACCGATAGAATTGGCCCGCGCTTGCGGCTTCACAATCGCATGCAATTTCTTTGTGCCTTTCAAAATTGCAAAACGGCCAACCCTTGCCGACCTTGCATATAAGAGCGCTCTTAACCGACTTTCCACCCAAATCAGTTTCTAAATAAAAGTGGAATACCAAGCAATGTTCAATTGAGGGTGATATTCTAAGTACTTCGAGCGCGACACACGCACTTGTGGTGTCGGCCTAGACATTTACGTGTCGAATCAGCAACCAGCTGAAACGGCAGTAAAAAAGTCTCCGCTCGATTTGAACCCTGATAACTGAATAGCCTTATGTACAAGGCGCCTGTCAAGAATTTTGAGTAGGCAAACTAAATCGTTTAAAACGCATCGACCTGTCTGAG
>JADYXQ010000210.1 GCA_021772135.1 Candidatus Obscuribacter sp. | reverse complement strand
TCCTTCCCACTGGTAATGAGCGAATCATGATCCTGTCAGATCAGAAAATCAATGGATAGAAGATCAATATTCGTTAAAGAAATGAGGGGATCCTTGAGGAGGCCGTCAGCTCAATATGTCCACACTCTCACGCCGATCTTAGCTCAGGCACTATCGAAGGCGACTGCATTGTTTGCCCCTACCACCGCTGGAGTTTTGCTTCAGGAGCTTGTGAGCATATACCAGCTCAACCTGATAGCAGTATCCCTGCGGCAGCAAAGCTTGAATACTATCCGGTTTACACCCAAGTTCACACAGGCTTGATCTGGTTGTTTGTAGGAAGCGATTCAGCATTGGCTCAAATGCCACCGCAAACAAAGACACAACTTGACGAAAAAAATCTCAGAGCAGTCTATGGGGAGTCGGTATAGCTGGCGCCGCTCAAAGTGGTGGCAGAAAATTTGATGGATATAAGCCATGTGCATGCCACTCACTCTTTTGGCGACCCTTCATATGCCCGCGTAGAACCATATGAAGTTAACCCAACAGCTTCTGGAGCTTCTGCCACAGTCAACTATAGGCTTGCTGCAAACAGTTCACTTTTTCTACCGTCAGATCATCCCACTAGAGGTGGCCTGACTCAAATTGATGTTGAGATGCATTTTCCCGGCTGTCTCGATATCAGCTTTAAGTCAGGCAAGTACATCATGCGCCTTTTCATTACACTGACACCAGAGTCTGCCAGAGTAACAAAACTGCGTTACTTTCTCTCTCGCAATTATTACGACAACGGATTGTTCGTGAAGATTTTCGACTGGTTAGCTCTGCGAAAAATCAAACATGCACTGAGTGAAGACCAACAGATTGTGGAGACAATTTTCGCTCAAAAACTTCCACCTATTGCCTTGTCTACCGACAATTTTCTACGCCTGTACCGGCTTATGTGGATAAAACTCAGTCAGGGCGATGAAGTTGATGACACCCGCGATGCAACGCTCTTACCTTCGGTAGCAAGAGCGAAGTGGCCGATCTACGGGCGCCTTTGCTCCAGGTTAAAAGCGTAATTGAGAAGCATGCGCGCAGAGCACAAGCCTCCAGGCTATGCATATTCAAGACAACCCTAAAAACAAAAAAACATGTCTAAGAATCATCTCGGAAACCAATTGAATTGGCGCTCTCCAAACCTGCTAAAAGGATTGAGATCAATCTTTCTGCCAAGCTTTGGGCTTCCCAATTTCAAGTTTAAATCAACTCGCATTCGATTTGATGATCCTGATCGTCTCTTACGGGCAGATGACAAAGATACAGAAGACTACAACTTTTGGGGAATTTTATTCTCCAGTATTTTCGTTTTCTGTCTTTGCGCAATCTTCTTTCAACACGCACTGCCTTTTGGCACCACTTCGCAATGGCAACCACGGGGCACAATTCAAGAATGGCTAACAGACTCAATTCCAATTTTTGCCTGGGGCACCGGACTGACAACACTGGTCTCTGTGCTTACATGGAATGAGCGGTCTGAAAACCGTAATGCTGAAGGGTTATTCGTTAAAGGCTTTTTTACAAGTCTTCTGGCAGGTGTGCTGGAAGAAATATCGTTTCGGTGGATTGTGTTCTATAGCTCAATTGCCGTGGCGCTTGCTGTTAACTGGTTATTCTTCGGCTGGGCTGGCTTCGGTGTTATCGAGTTTTTGCACAACTACCTTTTTGGACCGGTGGTCAATTGGCTCACACTAGGTAAACTAAGTGCTTGGCTCGTTAACAAAGAAATCTGGTACATCGGGGCAGGTATTGTCTCTGCCAATGGTCTATTCCGTGATGGTCACAAATATCTGGGACCAGTTGGTTTTGTAAACAGCTGGTTCATTGGTATGTTCATGTTCTACCTGTTGCAAGAATATGGACTACCTGCCTGCATTCTATGCCACTTCGTTTATGACCTGCTTATCTTCGCAGTTCGTTATATCGATATGTTCATTGAGCGGATGCTAGGCCGTGTTTAGTTAAGTCTTAGATCAGCGACTAACAAAAGAGGGGCTTCCAATTAGCCCCTCTTTTTCTTTTTTTCGCGCTAGTACATTCTATAATAGTACATTCTATAATACTACATTACACAATGGACAACCTGGGGCTAAGCCTTGGCGTATGGAGTTGTCACAGCATTGAAGTTATAAGTATTTACACTTAGTAACCATAACCATCTGAACGAGGGTCACCAGCATGATTTTTCGACAATCTGAAAAATCAGAAGATTCGTTTACTGGCTTTGACACTGATCTAAAATTGGATCAACTACCTTTTCATCGTGAATTGATGACGTTGAATAATTTAGTCTCCAAGCCAAATGAAGACAATCTTTTGTCTCTACCATTCTTCGAAATCGCCCGGGGAAGATCTGGCGGTGCAATTGGTGGACTGAGCGAAAAACAGGTCAAGGAACTGGAAAATGATCTGACTAAGCACGAAGGCGTGAGAAATACTGCCTACAATGACAGTCGTGGCTTTAGAACTATAGGCATAGGCTTTAACCTTGAACGTGCCGACGCCAAAACACGAATAGAAAATGTCGGTGCCAATTACAATGAAATTTTTAACGGCAGCAAAGCTTTAAAGCCTGAACAAATACAACGTTTATTCAAACAAGACTTGAGTGACTCAATTGAGGCGGCCAAATCAATTTTTCCAAGCTTTAATAGATACAGCTTCAACGTACAAAGGGTCCTGGTTGACATGTGTTTCAATCTCGGCAAAACCCAACTACCCGAATTCAAAACATTTTGCAAAGCAATCAAAGAAGGCCGTTTTTGGGACGCCGGCGATAGCCTCAGAAACACACTCTACTATCAGCTGTCTGGCGTCAAGTCTTTTTCCGATTGACGACAATCAGAACTGCCGCTTGACATGAATGAGATCTCCTCATCTCTCTGCTCTTCTTTGACCTCCCTG